>DAOVGK010000069.1 GCA_030672445.1 Candidatus Aerophobota bacterium | reverse complement strand
TCCTCTCTGGTGTATTTTTTGCCAAAGATCTCTGCCATTTCCTTCCTCCTGTAAGATGATTTTGATACCTTTGTTTTCTTCTGGCTAAATTTCTTCTCAGGCCTTTTCTTCTGGTTGACTCATCAATCTTTCCCATTCTTTAGTTTTTTATTTATATCTACTCATCTTTATTCAATATTTACATGACAGGAGTCAATTTTGCTCGGAATCTGCTTAGCACGAACTACTAAATCACAAATTAATCCATAAAAGAAAAGGAAATATTGATCCCAAAAAGAGCTCCAGAGAGGTTAGCACGTTCTTCATCTCCTAGATCACTTGGATGTCAAAAGTCAATTGTTTATTTATGATTAAATGATATCAAAATTGAAAAATTAACCGTATCTTTATACTATTCTTACCTCAACCCCTAATCTCTCTATCTCTACCTTCATTTCCTCCGATATTCTCCGGTCGGTGATTAAAATATCTATGGATGGTAGGGGATTGACGGAGGCAAAGTTTTGTTTACCAAACTTAGAGTGATCCGATAAAATAATTATTTTATTAGATGCTTTAACAATCTTTTTGCGTGTCTGAGCCTCTTCTAAAGTAGATGCAGTTATTCCATAAGTGGGATCCAGAGCACTCACTCCCACAAAAGCCTTATCTATCCGCATTTGGGAAAGAGTGGCTTCAGTCAGAGGACCAATAAGAGCATGAGTCCTTCTCCTCGGGCTTCCTCCGGTAATGATTAAATTTATCCCTTCCTTTCCATCTAACTCCTGGGCTATATCCAAAGAGTTAGTAACCACGGTAAGGTTCTTGTCATTCGGGATGTTTCTAGCTAGCTCGAGAACCGTAGTACTTGCCTCTAAAAATATTACCTCTTCCTCTTCTATTAACTTGGCTGCCTCCTGGCCAATTCTTTTTTTCTCTTCCAGAAATTTCTCTTTTTCTTCGAAAAAATCAGGTTCGAGGCTTACCCGACTTTTGCTCATGGCACCACCATGAGCTCTGGTGATTAAACCCTGACGTTCCAGGAACTCCAGGTCTCGTCTTATGGTAGCTCCGCTGACTTTAAACATATCTATCAATTCATCAACAGTAGTTCTCCCCTTTCGGACAATTAAGTCAAGAATCTGATCTTTTCTTTCTAAAGGAAAGGTCTTTTTCATTGCCGATCTTCTGCTCTCATTTTTGATTAAATTATATCATATTTGAAAATTTTGTCAAGGGTTGGGAAATTAAAGGACAGTTACATTTTCTCAGGGGCGGTGATTCCTAGAAGGTTAAGAGTGTCTTTAAGAACAATCTTGACTGCCTTAATTAAAAAGAGACGGGCAGAGGTAAGCTCCTTATCCTCACTTATTACTCGGTGACGAGTGTAAAACTGGTGAAAGAGAGTGGCCAATCCCATCAAATAAGTGGTAAGTCGGTGAGGCTCCAGACTCTCCGCTGCCTCCTTTATCTCGTCGGGGAGAAGAGTGAGTTCCTTCATCAGCTCTTTTTCTTCAGGAGAGGCCAATAAATCAAGCCTAACTTCATCCAGATCCTTAAGTTTTATTCCCTCGCCTTTAGCCTTCTTCAGGATACTGCAGACACGGGCATGAGCATATTGGATGTAAAAAACAGGATTTTCAGGAGTCTGTTTTTTAGCCAGTTCTAAGTCAAAGTCAAGATGCGAATCACAAGTGCGAGAAAGAAAGAAAAAGCGGGCGGCATCTTTTCCCACTTCCTCCAAAACCTCCCTTAAAGGGATAAACTTTCCTTTACGAGTGGAGACAGAGACTCTCTTTTCTCCGCGCTTCAAAGTCACTAGTTGATAGATAATTATTTTTAGAGCTTCTTTAGAATAGCCTAAAGCTTCGACGGCTGCTTTCATGCGGGGAACATATCCAATATGATCAGCTCCCCAGATATCTATGACTTGATGAAGTCGGCGGCCAAATTTATGAGCATGATAGGCAATATCACTGGCAAAATAGGTATATTCCCCAGTATGCCGTCTTAAGACCCGGTCTTTTTTACCTGGTAAAAAAGAGGAAGTTTTAAACCAGAGGGCCCCATCTTTTTCGTAGACATAGCCCCTATCCTTCATAAAAGAAATTACCTTAGGAATCTCTTTATTAAGACTCGATTCAAAGAACCACCTGTCAAACCTTACCCCAAATTCGTCTAGATCAGTCTTGATTTGCCTGAGTATCTCCTTCACGGTGAACTCACCCAGTAAACTGATCAGTTCATCTTCGGTTTTTCCCTTCTCACTCAATTCATCCCCAATTTTAATCCTGGCCTCTTTGGCTATATCTATTAAATACTCACCCTGGTAACCATCTTCGGGGAAGCTAATCTCTTCTCCCTCTAGCTGCTGAAGACGAGCCCAGACGGAGCGAGACAGCCTTCCAATCTGGCCCCCTATGTCGTTGACATAATACTCCCTCTCTACATCATAACCTACCTTGGAGAGAACATTGGCCAGACCGTCCCCAAAGGCAGCCGCTCTTCCATGTCCTACATGAAGGGGTCCGGTGGGATTAGCTGAAACAAACTCTACCTGAATCCTCTTACCTTTTCCGTAAGAGAACTTTGTAAATTCCTCTTTTTGAGTAACTATTTTTTTAAGGACTTCATTAAAATAAGACGAAGCGATAGAGAAGTTTATGAAACCCGGAGGGACGAACTCAACTCGAGAGAAAAGGGTTTTTCCCTTTAGGTAAGAAGTTAATAGTCTTCCGACCCGGGAAGTGGACTTTCCCATTTCTCGGGATAAAGAAAAGGGGAGACTGGTAGAAAGATCTCCCCATTCTTTCTTTTTTGGCCGATTGACAAAGATAGGAGGAAGGCGCTTTGAGAAAGTCTCAACTTTTCTGAGCTCCTCACAACTCTCCCATAGATAATCTTCTATTAAGCTCTTTAATGAATTATCCATGTCCTGAAATTTTTACCCCAGGTCAGAAAATCTCACAAATTACTTGAATTTTCCAGATAGCTCGGTAAGGCTTATCTTCGTGTTGGCAAGGTAACAAACATGGTCCAGAGTCCATGGCGCACTCGGAGAAGGACCACATCGCCTGGCTCTACCTTTTGTATAGCAGCTTTGAAATCATCTAAATCCTTAATCGGGTGTCGATTAACCTCCTTTATCACATCTCCCGGGCTGAGTCCAACCCGAGCTGCTGGACTACCCTCTTTTACCTCGGTAATTACCACCCCTTCCTCATCCTCTCCGATGTCATACTTTTGCCTCAAATCCGGAGTAAGACCATGAACCTCTATTCCTAGAAGCTTTTCCTCCACTGCTTCTTCTTTTACTGGAGTTATTTCTTCAGGCTTCTCGGCAGGAGTAATGATAATCTCCATCCTTTTTCCGTCTCGGATAATAGTCAAGGTTATGGGCTTTCCAATTTCGGCCTTGAGAACCTCATTTTTTAGTTCAAGAGGAGAGCTAACCTCTTTTCCATTCACTTTCTCTACCACATCCCCGGCCTGAACTCCTGCTTTTTCAGCTGGACTCTCCTTGATCACATCGGCCACTAAGACTCCTTTTTCAACTCCAAATTTTTTAGCTAACTCTTCGGTAAGCTCCGGTTGCATATAGATCCCTATCCAGGGCCAGGCAACCTTCCCATATTTGACGATACTTTCCAGGATGTGCTTGGCCTTATTAATAGGAATGGCGAAACCTATGCCAATGGATCCTCCTGAAGGACTGAGGATGGCAGTGTTGATTCCGATGACCTCTCCCCAGACGTTCACCAGAGGACCGCCACTATTTCCCGGGTTGATGGAGGCATCGGTCTGGATAAGATCGCTGTAGGTTCTTATCTCCCTACGTCCCGCTTGAATGGCTCTTCCCCTAGCACTAATTACTCCCACCGTCACGGTGGGCTCATATTTTTTGTTAAGCTGAGAGAGTGCGTAGCCATAGGGATTACCCAGAGCAATGGCCCACTGCCCCACCTTAACCCTTTCAGAATCACCTAAAGTCACTACCGGGAGGTTGTTTCCTTTAATCTTAAGCACAGCTATATCTGACTCTTCGTCGGTTTCCACGATCTCTGCCTTTAAGTTTCGACCATCGGGCAGGGTAACTCTGATTTTGTCCTTATCTACTTCATGGATAACGTGTTCATTGGTTAAGATAAAACCGTCTCTGTTTATGATCATCCCTGAGCCAAGTCCTTTCTGCTTGAATTCTCTTTCCGGGAAATGCTCCTTGAAAAAACGTCTGAAGAAATCTTCGAATTCTTCAAAGGGGTCCCCGAAAAACCTCTCTCTTTCTCTAAAGCCTGAAAAGCCAACCGTTTTTTCGGTGCTAATACTAACCACCGCCGAACTTACCACCTCTACCGCCTTGATTATCCTTCCCTGAAGACTATCAGGATTGATGGGATGAGGTTCTACACTTTCTCGATAAAGAGGGCCCTTTAGTCCTTTAAGACCAATGGCCGGCAAGGGATAAACCAATGAAACTAAACCTATTCCCACCGCTGCCAAGGTCCCCAGAAGAACTATCCAGACAAAGAAAGCAAATCTTGAATCCTTAAGTTTAGGTATATACTTTAACATATGAACCTCCTGTAAATCTAACATCTGACTTTAAATTCGTAACTACAGATTGAATACATCTTACAAAAACCACCTTGTGGTTTAGCTTTGACAATTCGGGCAAAAGTAAGTTCCTCTTCCCGATACCTCTATCCTTTTTAAGGTTGTTCCACACTTAAAACAAGGCTTCCCTCCTCTACCATAAACCTTTAACTGTGACTCGAAACTCCCTTTTTTTCCTTCCAGATCAACATATGCATCAACTGAAGAACCCCGATAAGATATAGCCTTCTTTAGGATCTGCCGCAGATTCTTATAAAGTTTTTCCACTTCCTCATTAGTTAGACTGGAAGGACTTCTTTCTGGATGAATCTGTGAT
>DAOVGK010000091.1 GCA_030672445.1 Candidatus Aerophobota bacterium | reverse complement strand
TAGGCGTTAATTTAGAAGAGGAGAAGATAAAAACAATATCGAGTGTTCTTTTTGATATTCAGAAAGGAGAAGTTCCCGAAGAACTGAAATCTTTACCTCGTCCAAATCAAATCGAATATATGTTCCATACTTGTTTATACGAAGGTACCGGATTTGACCTGTTTTCCCTGGGAACGAAATGGACAGTTGGATGCTACTGCCAACCAAACAACATTTTAAAGTTAATTATTCCTAAACTATCAAGAAATTACGATTATACACTCATTGATTCTCCGGCAGGATTGGAACACCTGAACAGGAAAATAATGCCCGAGGTAAATGACATGTTTGCTATAATTGATCCATCACAGAAATCTTTCCATAACATAAAAAGAGCCGGCAGGATTATGGAAGAAATCGGAATAAAATATGGCAATTTTTACGTTGTGGCTAATTATAAAGTTTCTCAAGATTTGGAGGAATTGATTAAGGATAGAACGGGGCTAAGATATCTGGGAAAAATAAATTATGATAAAAGGCTCGAAGAATATAGTTTCAATGGAAAATCGTTGCTGGATCTACCTGAAGACTCTCCGGCATTTGTCTCGGTGAAAAAAATCATGGAGAAGATAGATCAGGAAAAGAAAGAGGCATAAGATGGCTCAGATATTCGGGCCGGTAGCTTCTAGAAGACTGGGGTTTTCCCTGGGGGTAGATACAATTCCCTTTAAGACCTGTAGCCTTGACTGCATCTATTGCCAACTGGGAAGGACAACTAATAAGACTATCCAAAGAAAGGAGTATATAGCTACCGATGATACCTTAAGGGAGATAGAAGAGGTTCTTCAAGAAGGGAAAAGGATCGATTATATTACCTTCTCCGGTTCCGGGGAACCCACCTTAAATTCTGAGATTAGAAGGATGATTAGCCGGATTAAGGAACTAACCTCAATCCCTTTAGCCATACTGACCAATGGAACTCTACTCTACCAACCAAGGATGCGAGAAGACTTAATGGGGGCAGATTTAGTGATTCCCTCCTTGGATACAGTAACTCAGGAAATTTTCCAGATGATAAATCGTCCTCATCCCTCATTAAAGATTGACCAGGTCATCACCGGGATAGACACTTTTTCTCAAGAGTTTGATGGTAAGGTCTGGTTAGAAATTATGGTTATTAAGGGAATAAATGATTCTCTAGAGGAAATAGAAAAGATAGCCCAGGTAATTAAGGAGATGAATCTGGAAAAGATCCAATTAAATACTGTGGTTCGTCCTCCGGCAGAGGAATTTGCTCGGCCTTTAACTGCAGAAGATCTAAAGAATATAAAGACAGCCTTAGGAAAAAAGTGTGAGATCATCGCTGAATTTAAAAGACCTACCCAGAAAGCTTATAAAAGGGATGTAGAGAAGATGATATTGAATATGATTAAAAGACGACCTCTCACACTGGTTGATATCTCCCAATGTCTGGGGCTACACCGAAATGAGATAATTAAATACTTAGAGACTTTAGAGAAAAAGCATCAAATAAAGACTAAAGTTCATAGTGGAGAAAGATACTACCATTAGAAAGGAGGAAGATTAAGAGCTCCCCCTCCGCCTGCCGCCGATGCTGCTAGAATAGCATTGGACGACCACAAGGGCTTGACATTTTCGATTTTTCTAGTATTATAATAGTAAAATTGGGAGTATTTGGTAAGATGGGGGTGAGAGTTCGTATCTTCGACAAGGAATATAACCTTAAAGCTAATGAAGATGAGGAATACCTCAAAACAATAGCTGCTTATGTTGACAACAAGGTTAGAAGGATAGCCTCTTCCATACCTGAAAGAGCGGGTGAACAGATAAGTATTCTCGCCTGTCTAAATATCGCCGATGAACTTTATAAATTAAGGGAAAAAACCAGAAAAGCCAGAGAAAGGGTGCAGCAGCTAATAGAAAAAATCGAGAAAGAAGCTAAATGAACTGGCTAGACGTGATCTGGATCGCTTTAATAGTTGCATTTGTCATCCGGGGAGCAGTGAGGGGTCTCTTCAAGGAGGGCTTTGGCCTGGCAGGCATTTTCGCTGGCCTTGTAATAGCTATAAATCGCTACGAGGCGGTAGGGAAAATTATAGTTAGTAATTTTCCTAATCTTTCTCTTAAGATAGCAAACGTTTTGAGCTTCGGCATTATCTTTATAACAGTAGCTTTACTTGGTGGTGTGGCAGGAATAATTCTTCACAAGGCATCTAAGTATTCCCCTGTCAAGAGTCTGGATCAAGGAGGAGGGTTCCTTTTAGGACTGGTAGAGGGATCATTGATCTGTAGCGTAATCCTCATTTTCTTAACCATTTCCCCCCTCTCTGATAAGACAAGTAAATGGATGAGGGGTTCCACTTTAAGTCCTTATTTAATAAAAGTGGGCCCCTTTGTTTATAATAGTGTGATCTCTGTTGCCCCGGGTAAGGCAAAGAAGTTTATGGAAGGATTAAACAGATTTAAAAACCTGGTGCCTCAGGATAAGAAATTAGAAAAAAGAGGCGGATGAGGCACCGAACTTCCCCCGGGGATGGAAATGCCCCAGGAGTGAGAAGGGATTTCTCGTAGTTGAATATCTTATTTGATAGAATTGCCCAGGAAGAATACGAGGAGCAATATCTTTCTCCTTATGGGAGCAAGAGTAGCCAGAGTAAGGGCCGGAAAAGAAAAGAGAATCCCTGTCCTCTAAGAACAGAGTTTCAAAGAGATCGGGATAGAATCATCCATTCAAAAGCATTTCGCCGTCTGAAGCATAAGACTCAGGTGTTTATTGCTCCTTTTGGTGATCATTATCGCACTCGGCTGACTCACACCTTAGAGGTAAGCCAGATTGCCCGTACCATCTCCCGTACTCTCAGACTAAACGAAGACCTGACGGAAGCAATTGCTCTAGGTCATGATCTGGGGCATACTCCTTTTGGTCACACTGGAGAAGATGCTTTAAATGATGTTCATCCTGGTGGTTTTCGACACAACGAACAGAGTCTAAGGGTAGTGGAGAAGCTGGAAGGAAAAGGAGGACTGAATTTAACCTGGGAGGTAAGGGACGGTATTCTGAATCATTCCCAGGAGAAGGAAGAGATACTCAGTCCTAAAAGTGAAACTCATCCTCATACCCTGGAGGCGGAAGTTGTGAAAATAGCCGATCCTCTCGCTTATGTGAATCACGATATAGATGATGCTCTAAGGGCAGAAATAATTAGAGAGAATGACCTACCAAGAGAGGCCATAAAGGTTCTGGGAAGTACGAATAGGAAGCGGATAGATACCTTGGTGCAGGATGTGGTTGACCAAAGCTGGGATAGCCCCCATCTTAAAATGAGCCAGAGGATTCTTAGCGCATTTAACCAGTTAAGAGACTTTATGTATGAGGAGGTTTATACATCACCAATTTTAGTGCAGGAGGTGAAAAAGGCTTACCGAGTAATAATCGACCTTTACAAGTTTTATCTCAATCATGTTGATCTTTTTCCCTCTTCTTTAAAAACCAGTATCAAAAGGGAAGGGAGAAGGAGGATAGCGGTCGATTATGTTGCAGGAATGACTGACCAATATGCTCTTGGTCTTTACCGGAGTTATTTCCTTCCGCGGGGATGGGGATAAATGGCAAATTACATTTCTGATGGGCTGATTGATAGAATTAGCGAACGAGCAGATATTGTAGAAGTAATCTCGCATTATCTGCCCTTAAGAAAAGCAGGAAAAAACTATAAGGCCTTATGTCCTTTTCATCAGGAGAAAACTCCTTCTTTTATGGTTTCTTCTGAAAAACAGCTATTTCATTGTTTTGGTTGCGCAGCAGGGGGTAACGTCTTTAATTTTGTCATGAAATGGGAGAAAATTTCCTTTCCTGAGGCAGTAAAAATGATAGGGGAAAAAGTGGGAATATCAGTGGCTGCCTTTAACGAAGAAGGGGGAAAGGCTATCTTAAAGGAAGAGCTTTATCGCACCAATGAGAAAGTAGCTGACCTTTTCCAGCAAGAGTTAAAGAGAATGGCTTCCGTTCAAAAATATTTGAAACAGCGAGGGTTCACCCCGGAAATGATCGATAAATTTAGGGTGGGCTGGGCGCCAGCCTCTAGGGATTTTCTGAAAATAGCCCAAGCAAAAGGGATTTCGCTGGAGAACTTAAAAAAACTGTCTCTTTTGATTCCCTCTCAAAAAAAGGACGGCTGGTATGCCTGGTTTCGGGAGCGCCTTATTTTCCCGATCTTTACCCCCGAGGGGAGGATATGTGGCTTTGGAGGTCGGATTTTGGATAACTCCTTACCCAAGTATCTCAACTCTTCCTCCTCGCTTATTTTCGATAAAGGCCGAATTTTGTATGGTTTGAATCTTAGCAAGGAGACGATAAGACAGAAAGAGGAAGTAATCCTGGTGGAGGGATATACCGATGTTATGGCCCTTCATCAAAGGGGAATAAGAAACGCAGTAGCCTCTCTGGGAACATCTCTTACTTCTTCCCAGGCGAGACTCATTAAACGCTATACTGATCGTGTTTTTATTGCCTACGATCAAGACAAAGCTGGAATTTCCGCTACGCTAAGAGGTATAGATCTTCTGTTAGAGAACGACTTGGAGATAAGAATTATCTCCATGCCTCGAGGTGCAGATCCAGCCGATTTAGTCAACAAAGAGGGTGAGGGTTCTTTTTTAAAACGAAAAGATGAGGCTCCAGCTTATTTTGATTACAGGTTAAACCTGGAGATCCAAAAAAGACCTTCTCTAAGACGTGAGGATAAAAGAGCGATTATCGAAGAGGTTTTTCCCACATTGGCAAAGGTGAGGAATTTAATAACATTGGGAGAGTTGGTAAGGAGTCTCTCCCAGCGGTTAGATTTAGATGAAGAGATGATCCGCACAGAGTTTAAAAGATTCAAAAGGAAAGAGAGAGGTTTTCTTTCTCGCCCGGAATTTCTTAAAACGGAAGATGGACAGGAAAAAAGAGAAAGAATGCTTCTTCAGCTCATGTTCGATGATGAGGCGGTGGTAAAGTTGGTAGAAGAAAGATGGGATCTGGATAACTTTACCAATCCTGACTACCGCAGAATTGCCAAGGAAATCATTATTTCGTGGAAAGAGGGAAAGACATCTTTCTCCAGATTAATTAATCAATTGGGGGAGGAGAATCTATCTAGCCTTATCTCTTCTTTTTCTTTATCTAAGTCCCCTTTTAAAGCAGATGATAAAGAGAAATTAGCCCTGGATCTGATTGATAAATGGCAAAGAAGCAAGGTCCGGGAGAGAATCAGTGAATTAATGAAAAACATAAAGGAAAGTCAAAGAAAGGGGAAGGAAGAAAAGATTAATCAATGGTGGGAGGAGTTAACCCACTTAAAGAGACAAATTTCGTTGAGGTGAGTTAATGAAGAAAAAGATAAAAAATCTTTTAGCTAAGGGCGAAAAAAATGGTAAGTTAACCTATAAGGAAGTGGAGAAGGAAATTCTTGATGACATCTCCACTCCGGAAGAGATTGAGGACGTATTTGAGCTATTTGAGAAAGAAGGGATTAAGATAATTGGTGAAGAGGGAGAAGGGATTGAGAAATCAGGCGGATTGGGAATCGATGCCAATGATGGAATTGGAAGATACCTGCAAGAAATTGGAAAAACTTCCTTACTCTCTCCTGAAGAAGAAAAAGAATACGGAAGGAAAATAAAAGAAAGCAGAAAAATCCTGCGAGGAAAGCTACTGGAGCTAGCTAATCTGGCAGAAAAAAATCCTTATCTATACGAGCTTTCCCGAAGGAAGGGCATTGATAGAGATGTTTTGCAGGGTGCAAAAAAGAAGTCTCGAAGGATGAAAAAACTGGCTAATTTTGTGTTAGAGTTGAACGAAGAGGAAGAAAAAAGTTTAAGACTCCCTGAGGATAAAGAAAAATTCTTTAAGTTACGGGAAAAGATTAGAGGAGCTAAGTACTGCTATGAAAAATACCGAGATAAGATGATCAAAGCAAACCTAAGACTAGTGGTGAGCTTTGCTAAGAGATATACAGGAAGAGGGGTTCCCTTTTTGGATTTAATTCAGGAAGGAAACATTGGTCTTTCCCGGGCGGTAGACAAGTTCGACTATCGACGGGGAAATCGTTTCAGCACTTATGCTAGTTGGTGGATCAGACAGTCTTTATCCAGAGCAATCTCCGATCAGTCCCGTACCATTCGCGTTCCCATTCATATAACCGAACAGATGAAAAAAGTAAACCGTACATCTCAGGAACTTGAACAGGAATTGGGGAGGAGTCCTACAGCCGGGGAGATCGCTAGGAAATGTGGTCTTTCCTTGGAGAAAGTGGAGAAGGTTCAGAGAGTGATTACCAGATCTACCTCCATGGATATGCCCATTGGAGAGGATGAGGATTCTCACTTGATAGAAATTATCGAAAATGAAAAGGCTAGTTGCCCCTTCGAAGAGGTTAATCTTCGTTGCCTTAAAAAGGAGATAGATAAATTAATTCAGGGGGTTAAGGACGGTCGAGAGCGGCAGATTCTAAAGCTTCGTTTTGGCACAGAGGATGGATGGGATTGTACTCTCCAGGAGATAGGTGAAAAATATGGAGTCACCAGGGAGAGAATAAGGCAGATTGAGGCGAAGGTTCTCACACAGCTAAGAGAAATAGCCAAAAAGAGAATGCTGGAGGAATATCTAGACTAAAGTGAGGGCCCATAAGCTCAGTTGGTAGAGTAGCGGACTCATAATCCAATTCAGGACAATTCTAAGAAGCACACCTAATGCATAAAATACGCTCCAGGGTTTGTCTTCATCAGTTTTTCTTTCCTCGCCAATTTGTATGATTTTGTACCTCACATGGACACTATATGGACACCAAAATTGGAGGGTCAAAAATTAGGTGTTACTTCCCATACGCGGTCACTTGACACCTAACTTTTGCAGGAAATTCATCCTCATAAATTTTTGGAATATCTTGGAATCCACAATATTTGCATTAACAACGGCCTAGGCAAGGAACAGAAAGATCAATTTCAAAATCACAGATTCCACATTTAAGGTAGCCGCAACCTTTAGGTTGCGCTGTTTTACGCAGGCTAAAGCCTGCGGCTACCTACCAATTTTTTCGTGCAAAAGTTGGTTGACAAAGAAATAGAATGGTGTATGATGTCATTGCGACTTTTGGTAATCACAGTAACTAACATATAGATAGCCTAAGACCTGCCTATTCCCTCTATAATAGCTCGTCTTAAGAGTAGCATACCCTGACAGCAAAGATCTACTTGATTACTTGGGTTAATCATAATAATGTGCCCAGCAGCATTTTTATAGTAAATGCTCAGTAAACGCCGTGTCACATTGAATTTTCAGGGTAGCCGCACCCTTTAGGGTGCGCAGGCTAAAGCCTGCGGCTACCAAAAATGACGGGGTTCACTGAATACTTATTTTTTATAGTAAACAGGGATAGAGAAAATATCCACTGCCCAAAAGTAGTGGAAAAAGGAGAAAAGATGAGTAAAAAACTCTATGTAGGAAACCTTTCCTACAAGGTGACTGAAGATGATCTTAAAGGTCTCTTCAAGGAATTCGAGACGGTAACCGAAGTTAATTTAGTTACTGACCGGGCTACCGGAAGATCTCGAGGTTTTGGTTTTGTAGAATTTAGCTCTGACGACGACGCAGATAAGGCTGTTAAGTCTCTCAATGGAAAGACGTTTCAGGATAGAGAAATTGTGGTCAACGTAGCTCGACCTCCAAAAGATAGGGGGTCTCGACGGTATTAATACTCTTCTGTAAGTAGTAAGAACATAGACCTGTAACGAGCTAAGAAAAACAATCCAAATGTAAGGTGAAATGGTGGTTGGTTGAAGCTATAAGATTGGCAGTGGACTTTACATCGCTGAAACAGCCACCATTTCACGAGAGAAAATGGCACACTTTATGTCCTAGTTTATACAACATCACATATGTTGTGTTAAGAAAGGATCGATTATAAATCCCATCATTTATAGAAAGCAAATAGAGGCATTAATTCTTAGATTTGTTGTGGGTGTTGTGGTAAAGATTGTTATTGAACAAGGTGTATATGAGATAGTTGGAAAGCAGGTACTTTTAAATTTAGTAATCCGCAGATTGTTCTACAGATTTCTCTTTCAAAAAATCCTCTGTTATATTGTGGTGATAAAAGTCCCCAGTTGGCTCGTTCAGTTAATTCTGCTCCTTATCTTCAGAAGTAGCAGGATCACCATTGTGGGTGAGGAGAATCTGAAGAGGATTGAAAAGGAGAAACAGAGGGTTATCTTTGCTTTCTGGCATGGTAATTATACATTACTGCTTGTTTCTCTCCGCACGAAGAACGCGGTGGCCTTAGTTCATTTGTCCTTTCGGGGAAACTATATAGCTCAATTAGCCTCTGCATCTAACTATCATATCGTAAGGACGCCTGGAAGTGGAAGGTCAATGCTAGAACTTGTTAAGGTGATTAAACAGGGTTATTCAGGATTCATCGCCGTTGATGGTCCCCAGGGGCCACCTCATAAAACTAAACCAGGGACAATCTACATTGCTCGGAAAGCAGGAGCTAAAATTGTCCCTCTAACAATAAAGGCTCGCAGAGGACTCGTGCTGAGCAGACGATGGGATAATCATTTTATTCCCCTACCTTTTAATAATATTACCGTATTTGTTGGTAAATCCATAGACGTGAATCCCGGTGATTCTCTCGAGGCGAAAGAAGAGGAAGTGACTAGCTCTCTTCTGGAATTAACCAGCGAGAGAAGAAAAGGTGCTCCCTTCCTCTCTGGTAGCCACTAGGTAGTTTTCAATTTTGATTCGGGTTTTCCCGATAAAGCTTCAGTTCCCCCCTTTTTAGCTTTTTACCTACCAGGTATTAATGCTCACTCCTCTCATAATTCAGTCTTTCTTGTTAAATAGTAGGACTTAAATTATGGCATAATTTCCTTCTTTTTATTACATCTAAATCTTGAATCCTCTAAAAACAGTGCACGTTTAATTTTGTAATTAACAGGTCAGATCGAGATATTGACTTAAGGCAAAAAATAATTTATATTTATAATGGTAAGAGCAGGAAAAGCCGTAAGGTTGAAAGAGGAAAATTGGCGGAAAAGTCCATCTCCGCAAGGTTCGAGTAGATAACCATTTTAGAAGATGAGGGCCCATAGCTCAGTCGGTAGAGCACCGGACTCATAATCCGTAGGTCCTAGGTTCGAGTCCTAGTGGGCCCACCAGGGCGGATAGCTCAGTTGGTAGAGCGCTGCCTTCACGCGGCAGAGGTCACGGGTTCGAGCCCTGTTCCGCCCACCAAAACTCGTATCTCGTCGCTCGTATCTCGCATTGCGAGATGCAGCGGTGTGATTTATCATACTTTTTCAAGCTGATAATTTTTAAAACTGGGGCCGTAGTTCAGTTGGTTAGAATGCCTGACTGTCGATCAGGA
>DAOVGK010000075.1 GCA_030672445.1 Candidatus Aerophobota bacterium | reverse complement strand
TAGATGGTTGGAGAGTTCAGGTGATAAAATCAGCCGGAGGTGAATTATGGCGGCAGGTAGGTTTCAGGTGATGACAACCCTTCAGGCTACTCGTGCCTTTCTTCTTGGTCTAATCCTGGAATTAGCCAAAAGTTGGGGGCTAAATCGGGTTATTTTCTGCGCTGCAGCAAAAAGGGTGACATAATTACTTTGCATTGACAGGATTTAACGCGCGCTGCTTGACAAAATTAAAGAAAATGTTATAGTATAAATAAAGAATTCTACAAAATATAAGAGGAAGGAGGTGAGTTTGAGGACGGAAGATCCAATTTTATCTAAAGGGGGTGATAGAGGAGATAACCTAAAAAGATGGAGGATAGGTTCTTTGAAAGAAAGTAAGACCTTTCAAAAAGGAGGTCAAGAATGTTTAAAAAAATAAAAAAGGGTAGGCTCATTAAAGAAGTAGTGATAGTGGTACTGTGCGCGGCGGTAATAGTCCTGGGCAGTCTGGGAAGTAGCCAGGCTCTGGCGCAGAAAAGGTTTGAGGGTGTTGAAATTACTGTATTTACGCAATCCCCTCCTTTTATTGCCAAACCAGTGCAGATGTTTAGACCTGACTGGGAGAAAAAGACTGGAGGAAAGGTGAGGTTGATTACTGGTCCCTGGGCGGAACTATACCCAAAGATGTTTACCTCATTTGCCATGGGAGCCAAAAAGTACGACATCATCATTTTTCCGGCAGCCTGGCTAGCAGATTTTGCCAGTAATGGGTTTTTGGCCCCTCTTGATACCTTCATTGCTGCAGATACGAGAATAGATTGGCTGGATATACTACCGGTTTACCGAGAGAGAATCTCGACCTATGCCGGCACCATCTATGGTATTCCTATGGATGGGGATAACCACATTTTCTACTACCGCCGAGATGCTATCGAGAATCCCGAGTATCAAGCGAAATTCAAAGCCAAATATGGATATGACCTTGCTCCACCTAAGACCTGGGCACAGGTTCGAGATGTAGCGGAATTTTTCAATGGATGGGATTGGGACGGCGATGGCCGAAAAGAGTATGGAGTAGTGGAAGCTATGAGGAAGGGTGACCAGGCATACTGGACGTTCTTTTCTCGATCGGCAGCTTTTACCTCCATACCCGGACAACCCCAGGGTCTCTTTTTCGATCCTGAGACTATGAAACCCCTGATAAACGATCCTGGTCATGTCAAGGCACTTGAAAATTGGATAGAGATCATAGAATTTGGTGTTCCTGGCGTAATTAACATGGATTCAGGAGAGATAAGAACTGTTTATGCTGTGGGGGAAGCTGCTATGGCTGTAGATTGGGGGGACATTGGACAAATGGCAGATACCAGCCCGGAATCTACCGTTAAGGGGAAAGTAGGCTACAGCATACTTCCGGGAACCACCAAGACCTGGGACTATGTCAAGAAGAGCTGGGTAGATTTTCCTGAAGTGAACTCTGCTCCCTATCTTGCCTTTGGAGGCTGGCTGGGGGCAATTGACGCCAAGAGTGATCATGTAGAGGCAGCCTATGACTTTCTTTCGTATTTGGGTAGCCCAGAGAATAGCTACATTTGCGTAACTACTCCTGAGACAGGTTTTAACCCTTACCGGAAGTCACATTTTGAGAAGTTAGCCGGCTGGTATGGATTTGGATTTGTTCACCCAGAAGATTATCTGGGGGCTATAAAAGCGACTATCGCTCATCCCAATGTTCAAGCTGATTTAAGAATTCCGGGAGCGGCCCGCTACTTTGAGGCCCTCGATGCTCAACTTTCCATAGCTCTTGCCGGTGAAAAAACAGCAAAAGAGGCTCTGGATGATGCAGCTAAAGAATGGGAGGTCATAACCGAAGATCTGGGTAGAGAAAGCCAGTTGAAGAACTATAGAGCGTCTCTGGGATTGCCTATTAAATAAAAGAAAGGCAAGCCCAGTCTTTTTTATCGTCCCCAGGGGTAGAATTCTTCTAGGCCTCTGGGGACGTGTTATATTTAAGGGGAGTGGATTTGATGAAAAACATTTGGGGCTCATTTACGGGAAAGAAAGCAGGAAGGACGTTTATTCTTCCAGCAGTGATAATCCTTTTAGCCTTAACTATATTTCCTTTCCTTTTTTCACTTTTCTTAAGCTTTGGTAAAGTATCATTTGTTGGTGGTTTGCAAATCCATTTTGCTGGATTCAAGAATTGGATGAGGCTATTTGGTGATGAGCGCTTTTACAATGCTTTGCGGATCACCATTTTAATTACAGTCATAGCGGTAGCTATTGAATATGTTTTAGGCTTGGGGTTAGCTCTGCTGCTAAATACAAGAGTCAAAGGGAGCACATTTTTTAGAGTTTTGTTCCTCCTTCCTATGATGTTAACTCCCATTGTAGTCGGATATATGGGGAGGATGATGTTTAATCCTACCCGGGGCCCGGTTAACCATGTCTTACCCTTGCTGGGGCTTCCTGCCGTCGCCTGGCTAACGGAGCCGAAGATAGTGCTATATTCAGTTATCCTAACAGATATCTGGCACTGGACACCTTTTATGATTCTCATCTTATTTGCTGGTCTTCAGAGTATTCCGCCGGCTTTGCTTGAAGCTGCCAGGGTAGATGGTGCCTCCCGGTGGGAGCTATTTAGGGAAGTTGTATTTCCCTTACTGGCTCCTGCATCTATCGCCGCCATCTTGCTTAGAATTGTCGAGGTTCTTAAGATAATGGACAAGATCTATATTTTAACTGGAGGAGGTCCGGGGATAAGTTCTGAAAGCATGACTTTATTTGGATACAGCCTGGGACTTCGCGCCTTCGATTTAGCATATGGGGCCACCATCGCTTTTAGCCTTTTCATCACCGTCTTAGTAATTTCCATTATTTTCATATTGATGACCAGACGCTTTCAGGAGATTGGCTTAGAATGAAAGTTATGGGCAATGAAAGATTTCTGAAGTTAAGTACCTATATCCTGCTCATTGCCTGGGCAGTTTTTGTTTTATTTCCTATCTATTGGATGCTAACTACTTCCTTTAAGTCAAAGTTAGACGTCTTTCTCGGTCCCAAATACGTTCCCTGGGTAGATTTTAAGCCGATAATGCAGTGGTGGATAAGGATGTTCACTGTGGAGAGAAGAGAGGTAATTCCCCCGCTGGTTAGTAGTGCCGTAGTTGCCAGCATTAGCTCCCTATTCGCCGTCTTATTGGGCACCATGGCCGCCTATGGCTTGACAAGATTTAAGTTTAAGCTGGGTCCTCTGGGTAATCGAGACATCCTCGTCTGGATCGTCTCCCAGAGGATGATGCCGCCTATTGTGATTGCACTGGCCTTATTTTTGATGTTTAAGGTAGTAAATCTTCTCGATACTCGGCTCGGCATGATTCTCATCTATACTGCATTTAATTTGCCTATTGCCGCCTGGATGATGAGGAACTTTTTATCGCAAATTCCTACCTCTATCGAAGAGGCAGCTCTGGTTGATGGGGCTTCACGGTTCCAGATATTTTTCAGAGTAGTACTTCCCTTAACTTTGCCTAGTCTGGCGGCCACTTTTCTCCTCTGTTTTATTTTTGCCTGGAATGAGTTTCTCTTCGCCTTAATTTTGACCTACGATCAGGCTAGAACTATGCCCATATTGATTGCCGCTCAGCATTTTCAAAGGGGACCCCAATGGTGGGATATATCGGTCCTCTCAACAGTGGCCATAGCTCCAGTGGTAATCATAGCCCTTAGTCTGCAGCGCTATTTCGTTAAAGGCTTGATCCCCATAGGTAAATAATACGGTTTTGGCTACCAATTTTCTTTTCCCTTGATTTATTAAAAACAAAGAGACTATGATTTTTTACAACAGATAAAATGGAGGAAGATTAAGATATGGAGTACCGATTTCTTGGAAATACTGGGCTGAAGGTTTCTGAGCTTGCTTTTGGAACACAAACATTCGGTTGGGGCGCTGATGAGAAAACCGCTCATGCTATGGCAGATTTATTCGTGGAGGCGGGAGGTAATCTATTCGATACCGCTGATACATATAATAACGGCGTAGCAGAGTCAATGCTTGGTTCCTGGCAAAAAGCAAGAGAAAACAGAGATTCAGTGATTATTGCTACTAAAGTCTTTTTCCCGACCGGAGATGGCCCTAATGATACAGGTGTATCACGAAAGCACATTTTCTCCTCAATCAATGAGAGCCTACGCAGGCTGCAAACAGATTACGTTGATCTTTACCAGGTTCACTGTTTTGACTCCTCAACACCATTAGAAGAAACCTTGAGGGCTATGGATGATTTATTGCAGGCGGGAAAGATCCGTTATATGGGGGCTTCTAATTATACTGCCTCTCAACTCGAAAAAGCTTTAATGCTCAGCAAAATTCACGGATGGGAATGTTTTAGCTCTCTTCAAGCCGAATACAGCCTCATTGTGAGAAGCACCGAGTGGGAGCTTCTTCCCCTCTGCAGAGAGGAGGGACTAGGCTTTCTGGCCTGGTCTCCCATAGCAGGCGGATGGCTTACCGGCAAGTACAGACGAAATAGGCCATTCCCACCCAACAGTAGAGTTGCTAGGAAAGATAGATGGGATGATCAACCAAAGCAGCGTGAAAGTGAACTCACCTGGCGGGTTATTGATAACCTTATTGAAATAGGCAAAGATCGCGGAAAAACTCCTGCTCAAATAGCACTGAACTGGATTCTGCAACAACCTGGTATAACTACCCCGATTATGGGTGCACGCACCTTAGAGCAGTTAAAAGAAAATTTAGGGTGTACCGGTTGGCAGCTTTCAGAGGAAGAGATGAATAAACTAAAAAAAGCGAGCCACATCCCCCTTCCATATCCATACCGCTTCGTTGAAAGATATACGAGGAGAAGATAAAACATTTAAATCTTTTGAGAACTAGAGGTTCAAATTTTCTAGATCCAGAGAATCTTAATGAAAAAAGGATATATTTTAGCCCATGATTTGGGGACCACCGGCAATAAGGCCACACTTTATGATTCAATGGGGAAGCTCATAGC
>DAOVGK010000026.1 GCA_030672445.1 Candidatus Aerophobota bacterium | reverse complement strand
TGTTCCTCGGATAATTAGTGCGGCTGAGGTAGCTGGAGCGGACGCCATTCATCCTGGATATGGGTTTCTGGCTGAAAATGAACAGTTTGCAGAAATTTGTCGTAGCTCAGGAGTGGAGTTCATCGGGCCCCATGCCGAGCTAATTAAAAAACTGGGCAATAAAGTGGAGGCACGAAATACGATGGCCAGGGCTGGGGTTCCCATAATTCCTGGCTCGGAAAAGGTCATCAGGAATAAGAAAGAAGCGGCTGAAGTAATCTCCCAGATTGGTTATCCTGTGATGTTGAAGGCGGCTTTGGGTGGAGGGGGTCGAGGGATGAGGGTAGTGCGAGAAAAAAGAGATCTAGGGGTTCTTTTTGATTTGGCCGGGCAGGAGGCTAAGGCTTCTTTTGGAAAAGCGGATCTTTATGTGGAGAAATATTTAGAGAGAGCTACCCACATTGAGTTTCAGATACTGGCCGATGAATCTGGGAAAGTCCTTTACTTTGGGGAAAGAAACTGTTCCATTCAGAGAAGATATCAAAAACTGATGGAAGAGTCTCCTTCTTTGGTTCTGGATGAATCTTTGCGCCAGGAGATGGGGCAGGTTGCTGTAAAGGTAACCAAGGAGCTAGGATATGTAGGAGCAGGAACGGTCGAATTTTTACTGGATGAGGATAAAGAGTCTTACTGCATGGAGATGAACACCCGCCTTCACGTAGAACATCCGGTGACCGAGATGGTTACCGGTAAGGATCTGGTTAAAGATCAGATTGTCATTGCGGCAGGAGATAATTTACCCTATAGTCAGGAGGGTATAAAGATACAGGGCGCTGCCATAGAGTGTCGAATTAATGCCGAAGATCCAGAAAAAAATTTTGCCTCCTGCCCTGGTAAGATCACAGCCTTCCACCTCCCGGGAGGACCGGGAATTAGGATAGATACCCATATCTATTCCGGCTACAATATTCCTTCGGCTTACGATTCTTTGCTGGCTAAACTCATCACCTGGGGGGAAAGTAGAGAAGAAGCTAGGGTTCGCATGAAACGGGCTCTGGAGGAGTTTGTCATCGAAGGAATAAAGACAACTATCCCCTTCCATCAGCGCATTATAGAAAATGAACATTTTAGAAAGGGTGAGTTTTATACCAATTTCGTTGAGGACCAGCTCCTGAAGCCAGAGGTGTAAAGGAGATTATGATGGCTGAAACCCAAGGATATGAGGTTGACAAAAAGGTCGCGTTGGAACTCATCAGAAAGGCAGTAGGGCAAGTTGAGGGAATTTATAGTATTAAGAGAAACCTATTCGGGGAAGGAATTAAAGTAAAGAAGTTAGAAGAGGGAATGGCAATTTCTTTAGAGCTACTGATACGCGAGGGAGGCTTTGTCCCTCAGATTGTGGAAGAGACCCAGAAGAAGGTCAGGGAAGAAATAGAAAAGACTCTAGGCACCAAGGTAGCAAAGGTTGATATAAAAATAAGGGGAATTAAATCTTCCTCATAAATCGTTTCCAAGGAGGCTAAAATGAGATTTTATCAGAAAATCCTGTGGGGAGTAGGGGTTTGTGGTCTAGCCCTTCTTTCTTTAGGAGGATTTCTGGTAGTCATGGGGCTGTTTGATAGATTTGTTGTCCATGGATGGCTTACTTTTGTTGAGCAAACAGTGTTGACCAGATCGATTATCCTGCTCATTTTTGGTTTCTTATTTGGACTGAGTCTTTACCTTCCCTTTTTAACCAGGACCAAGGCCGGAGGAGCAGTTATTCCTTTAAAGAATCCCCTGGGCGCAGTGGAAATCTCTCAGAAAGCAATCAGCGAGTTCATCCAGCGGATTGGTAAAGAAGTTGAAGGAGTTGAGGATATCAAGGCAGCTATAAAATCAAGTGACGAGGGAGTGGATGTTTATCTTACCCTCTCGGCACAGGCTCAAGGAGAGGTTCCCCGCCTGATAGACGAGCTGCAGACCGTGGTGAAGACCTATCTCAATAAGACGGTAGGTATCGAAAATGTACGGGAGATAAAGGTAAGGGTAACCAAGCTTATTTGACCCGCAGGTCAAAAAAACAGTCCAGAGTCCTAGGTCCGAAGTCCTATGTCAAAGTCAAAACCAGAAGACCCAAATCCTCAGTGCAACAATTCATGGTGATGTTTCTTTGACCTTTCAGTCTGAACTCGGTTTTCGACATAGGACTTAGAACTTTGGACATAGGAGATGGGTTTTAGGATACCAGGGAGAGTAAGATTGAAAGGGATTTTATGGAGAAAGGGGTGGCTCATTCCCCTTTTTTTCTTTTTCATATTCCTTCCCAGAATTACTCTAGCAGAGTTTAATCATCCCGAGCTACGTTGGAAAGTCATAGAAACCCCCCATTTCCTTATCCACTATCACCAGGGAGAGGAAAATTTTGCTTATGCCGCGGCCAGAATTGCCGAGGAGATCTATCCTCGCATTACCTCTGATTTAGGCTACCAGCCCTCTCGGAAAACTTCCATCATTGTTGAAAACTACAACGACACCACCGGAGGATACACCTCTACCCTAACTGGAAAGATCGTCATCCAGGCTCAATCAGATCCTGCTCAAGGCTCCGGGGATCTCTCCTGGGCAAGAGAGGTCATTGCTCATGAATTTACCCATGTAGTGACCTTCGCCGCCATTCAGGAATCGGTTTTTCCTTTACGACGGCTGATGGCCAGTTTGGTTCTCCCCATGTGGTTCGTAGAGGGATTGGCTCAATATGAGGGAGAAGAACTACATTCCTTGAAGAGGATGGTGGTAGGGGATGAGGCACGCCAGAGGGCCATTATGTCAGAGGCAGATTTAGCTGCTTTTTATTTCTTTGAGGGCTGGGGAAGAATTTCCGGTTACTATCAATCAGACAGTTTCGTCCGCTATATCTTTCAAACTTATGGAAAGGATAAGATAGCCGGGATTTTAACTTATCTTCGCAGTCAGCCCCTTTACCAGCTTGTAGGCCAGATTAGCCTCACCACGGGGGGAGTGGCTCTTTATCCTCTGCCTCATTTTCTAAATTTTGATGAAGCACTAAAGAGTGTAGTGGGTAAGGATTCCTCCACCCTCTACACCGAATGGCGAAATTGGATCATGGATAAATATAGCAAGGAAAAAGAAGATGCATCTGATCCATTTCTCACCCCAGAATCACTCTTAACCTCTCAGGGCAGGAAAAATATGCATCCCGTGTTCTCTCCCTCCCAAGATAAAATTGCTTTTACCTCTAATCGGGGATATGACTACGCCATTTTTGACCTTTACCTCATGGATCTAAAAACGAAGGCAGTCCAGAGGCTGGATAAGGGAGTTAATTCGTATATCTCTTTTTCCCCGGATGGAAATAAGATTGTTTACTCAAAGACGCAGTTTTTTGCCCCTGAAAGAGCTTTTTTGAGGGATCTCTATCTTATTGATATCAAGACTCAAGGAAAAAGAAGGCTAACCTACGGCTTGCGGGCAGGTCAGCCCACTTTTTCCCCCCGTGGGGACCAAATAGCATTTGTGAAGCAGGAGGGGGGAAACTCGAATCTTTACCTTCTGGAGATTAAAACCGGAAAATTTTTTTCTCTTACCGATAGTCACGATGGCCTAACCCAAAATTTCTCTCCTTCTTTTTCGCCTGATGGGGAAAAGATAGCTTTTGCTTCTTTTCGCCAGGGAAAAAGGGATATTTATCTTTTGGATTTAAAGAATAGAATCTCCTTGCCTCTCACTCTAGATGATGCCGATGATCGCTGCCCGGTCTTTTCTCCTGAGGGAAGGAAAGTTTACTTTATTTCCAATCGAAAAGGTGAGGTATTTAACTTTTATTCAGTCGATCTCGTAACAAAAAGACTTGAGCAGTATACCCGGGTGAGGGGTGGAGTCTTCGAGCCGGCCGTCTCCTCCGATGAAAAGAGAGTGGTGCTCTCTGCCTATCAGGCTCAAAGGTTTTCTCTTTATCTTTTCGCTCTCAAGCCCCTAAATGAGGCTGAATTGACCGGCCTTGAGTCTAAAAGGACTCCAAAGATCATTGCTGAACATCCGAAAAATAATGAGGATAGGACACTTGATTTCCCTCTTTCTTCCCGTCCTTATCGGCCTCGTCTGCGAGTTCACTATATCCTTCCCTGGGTTTCCGTGAGTCCTGACTATTCTTATATTTCCCTGGATGCCTATGCTTCTGATACCCTGGAAAAGCATAATGTTTACTTTTCTACTTTGCTAACCGAGGGATTACAATATGATCTGGTCTATGTTAACCGGGAGTTGGGACCCACAGTCTGGGGGGAAGTCTATAAGTTAAGGCGCTCGAGTGGAGCTCTGGCAGGCTTGAGCTACTCTCTTACTGGTAAACAAACTCTCGGTATTTTGTTTCATACCGAGTCCGGGGAAAGTTCGCTCTTTCTCTCACCAGAGTCCTGGCGGGGCAGGATGAATAGAATTAAGGGGATCTGGCAATTTGCCAGCCTTACTCCCACCTGTGATCCTGGTCTTGAAAGCTGGGGAAGATTGCTTTATCTGGGGGTAGAATACTCGGGAGAGGATACCGGTAGTGAGCTAAATTATACTGCTTACGAGCTAGGAGCTGCAGATTATGAACGCTTTAAGAATAACCGCAGTCTGGCTTTGAGGCTGCTTGGCCGCAAAATAGAAAACCGAGGAGAGAAAGTGAAGGTCTTAGCTCCCTTAGGAGGAGTAAATTCTCTTCGAGGTTATCCCCGAGACTACCTGGAGGGGGAAAACCTTCTTCTAACTTCGGTTGAATATAGATTTTTGTTTTTCAAAAGAATGGGGGGATCTCCAAACCTTTATCTTGATCGACTGGGAGCGGCTCTCTTCTATGATGCCGGAGATGCCTGGGACAAAAAGTTCAAGCTCAAACGTAGTTGGGGAGCTGAGTTTCGCCTGAGGCTCCTTCCCTTTGGCAAATATTCTTTAATCCTGAGGTTGGGCATAGCCTGGCCCCTTGATTGGGAAAAGGAAGAGGCTCGAGTATTCTTCGCCATAGGGGGAGTATTTTAAAATAGGGATTATGGCTCGGTTTGACAACCCCCCATTTTTTACTATATTTAAAGGGGAGGGGATAAGAGGGAAGAAAATGCTTTTGGGAAAATAATCACGTCCTCATTTTAAAGATGAGGAACGGATATGAGGAGAAAGATAAGAGAGGATAAACTCACTAGCAGGCTAAGAAGAGAGACCGGCTTTACCTTGTTGGAGCTTTTGATAGTGGTGGCAATTATCGCAGTTTTATCGGCGGTTGCCACCATCAATTTCCTTCAGGCTACCGGAAGAGCAAAAAGGACCGCAGCCAAGTCCTTCATAGCGGAGTTAGAGACAGCCATAAGTATGTATAAAATTGACACCGGACATTATCCCCCTGATGAGAGGGGTTCTGCTTCTCTAAGAGAGGCCCTCTCGCCTGCCCCTGAGGATCCTATCTGGAAGGATCCGCAATGGACTGGACCTTACCTGGAGTTCAAACAAAGTGAGGTAAATGAGGCTGGTGAGCTTCTCGATCCCTGGCATAAAGGGAGAAATGACCGGATTCATGTCTATTTCTACGCGGCTGATCTTGACGGAATTCCTTCCACTTCCCCTCCCTTTCATAACAAAAGTAGTTACGATATCTACTCTAAGGGATCTGATGGGAAGACGGGAACCAATAATATTGATGGTGACGAATTCAAAGACGGTGATTATTGCCAGAATGAGATAGACGATGATGGGGATGGAGTCATAGATGAGCTGAATCCTAATGGTCCGGGTTCAGCCAATGGGTATTTGGAGGATGATATTAATAACTGGTAGTTAAGGAGGATGATACATCGAAAATCTGCATCTGGATTCACTTTGATAGAGCTGATGGTGGCACTGGGTGTGGTGAGCGTGGTTATCTTTTTATTTATTTTTTCTGGGAGTAGTTTCCTTTCCCGGAGCCGTCTGAAAAACTCAGCCGAGGATATCGCCTCCACCCTGAGATGGGCACGTCGGCTCGCCATCACTAAAAGAAAAGAATACCGGGTTGTCTTCGACCCGGCTCGAAGAAAATATTGGATTGAAGATGAAGAGAAGATGGTGATAGAAGGAAAACATTCACTTTTAGAGAATGTAGTCTTTGCTGATCCAGATCTTTCGAAAAGGGAGGAGGAGGATGGAATTGTGGAATTTGATGATCCTGATGATGACAGGCTTTCTTTCTACCCTCAAGGGACGGCTGAGACCGGCTCGATCTACCTTAAGAATGAGGACAGTGGAAGGTGGTATACTATTACCATTAGCTCTACTACCGGTTATATCAGGGTTTATCCGGAAAAACATTGAATGGAGAGCTTTAAGAAACGGACTTATTTAGCTCAGATGGGTTTTGCTCTAGTTGAGGTTATCCTGGCTACGGCCATTCTTTCCGGGGGCCTTTTGATGATAGTCAGACTCTTTCCTCTGGGTCTTAGAATAGAGCAAAAAGTAGAGCGATATTCAACTGCTTCTCTTTTAGGACAAACATTAATGGAGGAGATAAAAAGAAGAGGATATGATGATTTAAGTGAGGCCTTTTCTGAGGAGGCTACTGGTCACGGGACAGGGGAAGGGAAGTTCGAAGAATACAAAGGATACAGCTACGAGGTGGAGTGGTGGGATACGGAAACTCCCAATCTTCAGAAGGTAAGGGTGAGAATTTTATATGAGGAACCTGGGGCTGAAGATAAAAATAATCCCCGGCAGTATTTAGAGCTGGTTACTTATTTGGCCAGGTATAATTAAAACGGGAGGGGGACTTCTGAATCTATAAATTATGATCAAACTAATGAGGGAAAAAGAAGAAGCTTTTACCCTGGTTGAGATCATGGTGAGCTGCGCCATTCTGGTTATCTTAATGGGAGCTCTTTATCGGGTCTTCTGGGGAAGTTCGGCTGCCTGGCAGAAAGGAGAAGCCCGCACCAGGATGTACCAAAACGCCCGGATAAGTTTAGATTTAATGAATCGGGAAATAAGAGCCGCTTTTATCAGCCGGGGTGATCCTCACCTGATATTCAAGGGCAATGGATCTTTCCTTACCTTCGTTTCTGTCTCCAACACGCCTAATACAACGGGGGAGTACGATCTTCGGAAGATAGAGTATAGTTTATCCCAAGACAGACTCCTAAGAAGAATAGAAACTCACCTAGATTCCTTTTCTGGCGGAGCTTCAGCTACGCTGGCCGAGGGGGTCTTAAATTTGACTTTTTCATACTGCGATCAGGATGAGTGGCAGGGATTCTGGGATTCAACCGAGGGAACGCCGGATGATGCTGATGATACCCTTCCGGAAGCGGTAAAGATTACCATTAGCACTCAGGATGAGGGGGCTCGGGAGCCTCCTTTAATTATCTCCACCGTAGTTTATCTTCCCGTGAGAGGATGACTGTTTTGGCCTGCCCTTTACATCCATTTTAAAATGTGCTAGTATAAATCAAGAGGATGTTTTAGATGAGGAGAAAAAAATGAGCATAAGTAAGGGAAAAAAGGGCGAGTTAAAAGAGAAGTTCGGTCATCACCCTAATGATACTGGTTCACCCGAGGTTCAAGTAGCGGTGCTTAGCGAGAGAATCAGTGATTTGACTGAGCATCTGGCTAAGCATAAAAAAGATCAAAGTTCCAAGAGGGGACTTGTTCAGTTGGTGATGCAACGACGAAAACTTCTCAATTATTTAAAGAGTGAGGATATTAAAAGATACCAGAGTTTGATAAAAACATTAGGATTAAGAAGGTAACCAATGGAAGAAAATAAGATCACCAAAATAGAAAAGAAACTAGAGGGAAGAACATTAATTCTGCAAACAGGTAAAGTAGCCAAGAAGAGTAGCGGTGCTGTGCTGGTTCAATACGAAGATACCATAGTTCTGGTCACGGCTGTGATCTCTCCCATCGTCCAGGAATATGAAGGATTCGCTCCTTTAACTGTAGATTATCGGGAGAAAGCTTATGCGGCGGGAAAGATTCCCGGGGGATTTTTCAAAAGAGAAGGAAGACCTTCTGATGAGGAGATACTTTCC
>DAOVGK010000097.1 GCA_030672445.1 Candidatus Aerophobota bacterium | reverse complement strand
TATGAGCTATGAGCTATGAACTATGAGCCATGAACTATGAACTATGAAGCTTGACGAAGTAAAATATTTTGCTATATTGAATCATCGGAATTATCGAGAAGGATAAAAAATATGCCTGAGATCAAAAGAGCTCTTATCAGCGTCTTCTACAAGGAAGGAATAGTTGATTTTGCTAAAGGATTGACCAAATTAGGAATAGAGATTCTTTCCACCGGGGGTACAGCACGAGCTCTTAGAGAAGCGGGAATACGGGTGAGGGAAGTGTCAAGGTATACCCATAGTCCGGCTATGCTTGGTGGAAGAGTAAAAACCTTGCACCCCAGGATTCATGCAGCTCTTTTAGCTGTAAGAGATGACCCTGATCAGATGAGAGAAGTAAAGCAATATGGTATTGAACTTATCGACATGGTGGTAGTAAACCTCTATCCTTTCCAAGAGGTTGTCCAGAAAGAGGTGAGTCTAAAAGAGGCTAGAGAAAACATTGACATCGGAGGACCAACTATGCTTCGGGCGGCAGCTAAGAATTTCCCTTATGTAGCAGCAGTTACCAGCCCTGATCAGTACCCCCAGATCCTCAAGGAGTTAGAAGAAAATAAATGCTCTCTCAGCGAGGTCACCTGCCTTAATTTAGCTATGAGGGTCTTTCAAAAGATTAGTGCATACGATGCCCTTATTGCACGCTATCTGGAAAAAGAAACCGGACAAAAATTCCCTGATATAATAAATTTGAGCTTTAAGAAACAAAAAAATCTGAGGTATGGAGAAAATCCCCACCAGGAGGCTGCTTTTTACAGAGAATGGATGGAGACCCGGCCAGGTCTTTCCTCTACTGAAAAACTCTGGGGAAAAGACCTGTCCTTTAATAATCTTTTGGATCTAGATGCCGCTTTAGCCATGATATCAGAATTTAGAGAACCGGCAGCCGTAGTAATAAAACATACCAATCCCTGTGGTGCAGGCTGCGCCTCTCACCTTCAAGAAGCTTTTAAAAAAGCCTACAGTGGAGATCCTGTATCAGCCTTCGGAGGTATAATTGGATTAAACAGAACAGTGGATCCTCCCACTGCCGAGGAAATAGCTTCACCCGATAAATTCATTGAAGCCATAATTGCCCCTGAGTATGAAGACCAGGCTCTGGAAATTCTGAAAACCGGGCAAAAATGGGGAAAGAACCTGCGTATTCTAAAAGTCAATGGCTTTTTAGCCAGAGGAAAGAGCAGCTGCGAGATAAAAGGAATACGCGGTGGAATTCTTTTTCAGGAAAGGGATGAAGAAACCTACATTCCTGCCAGTCTAAGAACAGTTACTAAAAGAATTCCCACTCAAAAGGAAGAGGATGAACTTTTATTTGCCTGGACGGTCTGTAAACACGTGAAATCTAATGCCATCGTTCTATCTAAAGATAAAACAGTAGTTGGAGCGGGAGCAGGACAGATGAGTCGGGTAGATTCCTCCAAGCTTGCCATTGGAAAAGCTGGTGACAGAGCTAGGGGTGCATGCTTAGCCTCGGATGCCTTTTTCCCTTTTCCTGATGCAGTAGAGGAGGCAGGAAAGTCAGGCATAACTGCCTTAATTCAACCAGGTGGTTCCTTGCGGGACCAAGAGATAATCGCAGCTGCCGATAGATATAGAATGGCTATGATGTTCACGGGGATGAGACATTTCAAACATTAAATAAAGATTCCATGCTCTCTTACAGAGAAACATTAGTATATCTAGATTCTTTAATTAATTATGAGAGTGAAGAAAATTTCCCCTACCATAAAAAGTTCTTAAATCTCGAGAGAATAAGATACATTTTAAAACTGGTAGGAAATCCTCATCAGCATTTAAAAATCATTCATATCGCTGGCACAAAGGGTAAAGGCTCTACCGCTGCTATGGTCAGTTCCATCTTGAAGGAGGGCGGTTTCAAGGTTGGATTATTCACCTCTCCTCACCTGGTTAATCCACGGGAAAGGATAAGAATAGGCAACCAATTAATTGGAAAAAAAGAACTCGCTTTTTTTGTCTCTGAGATAAGATCAAAGCTAGAAATCTTTTCTCCTCCTTTGTCTCCAACTTTTTTTGAGATCTATACTGCAGTTGCTTTTCTTTATTTTTTTTATAAAAAAGTAGATCTCGCTGTCCTTGAGGTGGGATTAGGAGGAAGACTAGATGCCACCAATGTGGCTAATTCTCTGGTGGCGGTTATTACACAGATAAGCTTAGATCATACCAGAGAGCTGGGAAAGGACTTGATTTCTATAGCTAGAGAAAAAACTGGCATCATTAAAGAAAAGTCAAAAGTTGTCATCTCTCCCCAGGCTAGAGGAGTGTTGAAGGTAATTGAAGAGGTTTGTAAAGAAAAGAAAGCTACCATGTATCGAGTGGGAAAGGAGATTTCGTTTGAAAGAATAAAAGTGAGCTCTAGAGGCCAGATGATACAAGTAAGAATCCCTGGAGGAAATCATTGGCACCTATTTCTTCCTCTTCTGGGTGAGCATCAGGCCGTAAACGCGGCCACAGCTATAGGGGTAATAGATTTACTCAAGCAATATGGAATTTTCACTGGAAGAGAGGCTGTTGCTGCGGGATTAAGAAAAGTAAAATGGCCAGCCAGAATTCAAGTCCTCTCAACCTCACCGCTTTTTATCGTGGACTGCGCTCACAATCAGGCTTCAGCGGAAGCACTGGCAAAATGTCTAGGCGAAGTCTTCCCTAAAAAAAGGATTATCTTCATCGTTGGTATCCTTAAGAACAAAGATGTGGAGGGGATAGGAAGATCTCTCTGTGGAGAGAGGACGAGAATTATTCTTACCGGGATAAACAGTCCCCGAGCTCTTGAACCAGTCTCCATAAAAAGAAGAATTAGTAAATTCTGCTGGGGAGAAATAATAATTAAGCAAAAAGTGCAAGACGCCATGGACTATGCTCGCTCCACAGCTACCTCTGAGGATTTAATTTGTGTTACCGGCTCGGTTTATCTTGCCGGTGAGGCCTTAAAATTCTATCAAGCCAGGGAGGAGGCTTATGCCTAAAGGAATAGCTGCTTCTCCCGGAATTGCTATAGGAAAAGCATACATCCTGGAGAAGGAGAATGTTTGCATACTTGAATATGAAATCAAAGAAAAAGAAGTAAACGCTGAAATAAAAAGATTTAGAGAAGCGGTGGAAGAATCAAAAAGGGAACTGGAGGAGATAAAAAGAAGAGTAAAGAAGACCATAGGAGAAAAGGAATCATACATTTTTCAGGCTCATCTGTTAATATTGGAAGATCCGCTTCTTATCGAGGCTACCATAGATAGAATAAGAAAGCAAAGACTGAACACCGAGGCATCTCTTAGAAATACTCTCAAAGCTTTCCCGGCAAAGTTTGTCTCTGCTCAGGCTGGGTTTGTTCAGGAAAGATTCAGAGATGTAGAAGATATAGGCGAGCGAATCCTGGCTAACCTTCTTAAGAGACCGACTTTGAGTCTCTCTCATCTGGAGGAAAAAATAATATTGGTGGCCTACGATCTTGCTCCCTCAGACACTGTGACTATGCAGAAAGATAAAATATTGGGTTTTGCCACCAATATTGGGGGAAGAACATCTCATACTGCTATTATTGCTCGTGCATTGAAGATTCCTGCCGTAGTAGGATTGAGAGACATAACCCAGAAAGTTAAACCAGGCTCGGTAATTATCCTGGATGGAAATGAAGGAAAGGTAATTGTTAATCCCACTTCTAAGCAAATAGAACGATATAAAAGAAGTCAGAAAGAGTTTTTCTCTTACCAAAGAAAACTGGAGCCTTTGAGATCTTTACCTCCTCAGACCCTCGATGGTCGAGAAGTGGAATTAGCGGTTAATATCGCCGGTCCGGAAGAGATAGATATTGCCTTAAGGGATGGAGCGGAAGGGGTAGGATTATACAGAACCGAATTTCTCTATATGAATAGAGAAACTTTGCCCAGTGAGACCGAACAGATGCAGGTTTATAAAACAGTAGCTGAGAAGGCAGCTCCTAATACCGTAATTATTAGAACATTAGATTTGGGAGGAGATAAATTTCTCTCTCATTTTCCTGTTCCTTCTGAAATAAACCCCTTTATGGGCTGGAGGGCCATAAGACTGTGTTTAGAAAAAGTAGATATCTTTAAAGTTCAGCTGAGGGCTATCTTGAGAGCTGGTTCTTTTGGCAAGGTAAAAATTATGTATCCCATGATCTCAGGCGTAGAGGAGATCAGGAAGACCAAGGCAATTCTGTCCGAAGTGAAAATAGAACTAAAAAGAGAGGGAACTCTTTTTTCGGAGGATATCGAGGTAGGAGCAATGATCGAAGTCCCTTCGGCCGCTATAATAGCTGATCTTCTGGCTAAAGAGGTTGATTTCTTTAGCTTGGGGACGAATGATTTAATACAATACAGCCTGGCAGTGGACCGGGTAAATGAGAAGGTAGCCTATCTTTACCAGCCTCTGCACCCAACTATCTTGAGATTGATCGACAATATAATAAAATGCGCTCATCGTGAAGGCATTTGGGTGGGAGCCTGTGGAGAAATGGCCAGTGATCCGCTATTTGCCTTGATTCTTCTGGGATTGGAAGTAGATGAGTTTAGTGTAGCCCCGACTTCTCTTTTAGAGATAAAAAAAATTATTCGGGGGGTGACCTGGGAGGAGACGCAAAAGGTGGCCTCGGAGCTTTTGAAACTCAGCACTTCCTACGAAGCCAGAAGATTTGCCCAGAGGAAGCTATCGAAGAAAATTAAAAGAATCTTAACAGGAAGCTAAGATGTGGGATGATCTGGAAAGGCTAGAAAAAATTGATAGAGGCAAAATGTGGAAACTCTTATTTGATTTTCCCCTTCAGTGCCGGCAGGCAATTACGCTGGCAGATGCTTTACCCCTTTCTCCTCAAACTTCACGCCAATTAAACAAGACTGTAGTATGTGGGCTGGGTGGATCAGCTATAGGAGGCGATATATTAAAGACGCTCCTTTTCCAAAAATTGAAAATACCAATTTTGATCAACCGAAACTATGGCTTGCCTCGACTGGTAGATGAAGAGACGTTGGCCTTCATTGTGAGTTATTCAGGAAGCACCGAAGAAACTCTTTCGGCTTATGAGGAGTGTAAGAAAAGGAGGTCTTTTCTTATTTCCATTTGTAGTGGGGGTAAGTTAAAAGATTTAAGTAAACAGGATGAAGTGCCGTGCCTAATTGTTCCTTCCGGGATGCCTCCTCGCACAACCATTGGTTATCTATCTATTCCCCTGCTCAGGATCCTAGAGAGACTAAAATGGGTAGAACCTCAAAATTACGAGGAGTTACTTCAAGTTTTAGGTGAAGTCAGGGAGAGATGTCATCCAGAAGTCCCATTGAGCAAAAATCCGGCTAAATCCCTTGCACAAGAGCTTCTCGGCAAGATTCCCCTCGTGTACGGGGTAGAAGGAAATACAGATGTGGTTGCCCACAGGTTAAAGACCCAGTTTAACGAAAATAGTAAAATCTTGGCCTTCTGGAACGTTTTCCCCGAACTTAACCATAATGAGATTGTGGGATGGGGAGAGGAAGGAAAGATAGATTTAAAAAGATTTTACCCTATTTTTATTCGTGATCATGGCGAGGGAGAAAAAATTAAAAAAAGAGTTGAGGTTACTCAATCCATAATAAAAAATAGAAAAGTAAAATGGTCTGAGATCTGGACAGAAGGGAAAGATAAGTTAACCAGAGTTCTATCGGCAATATATATGGGTGACTGGGTGAGTTTTTATTTAGCTATAGCCCAGGAAGTTGACCCTACACCAGTGAAGATGATCGATTTTTTAAAGAAAGAGTTAAGCAAAGTCTAGAGGTGAATATTCAGTGAAGGACGTTTCATGTTGTTGACTGCAAAGAGCAGAGCGGGTAGTCGCACCCTTTAGGGTGCGTCCAAACGCAGGCTAAGGTTTTACGCAGGCTGAAGCCTGCGGCTACCGGCGACTACCAAGGCAGCTTCGCTCGGTAGGAAAACAATTACCTGGCAGTATTAAACTTGAGATATCTCTTTTACCTTCTTTTCTTGAATCTCATCAATCTCTTTTATGAAATCATCGGTGAGTGTCTGAATATCCTTTTCGGCTCTTTTTTTCTCATCTTCAGAAATTTCTTTGTTCTTTTCCAGATCGCTTATTTTTCCCCTTGCCTCTCGACGTACATTTCTAACACTCACTCTCGTCTCTTCTGCCCACTGCTTTATCATCTTGGCTAGCCTTTTCCGTCTTTCCTCAGTCAAAGGGGGAATAGCTAATCTAATCATGATCCCATCATTAGTAGGATTTATACCTAAATCAGAGGCTAAGATCGCTTTTTCTATATTTGCCAGAACGGATTTGTCCCATGGTTCGATAACTATAAGACGAGGCTCAGGAATCGAAATATTGGAGATTTGTTCAAGGCTCATCCTTGAGCCATAGCAATCGACTTTTATTCCACTGACTAAATCCGCCCGGGCTCTTCCTCCTCGCATTCGAGCATATCTTTCGGAGAGACTGCCAATAGACTCCCCCATTCTTTTCTTGCTTTCCTGGTAGATTTCCTTTAACATTGCTTCCTCCGCCTCAAGAATATCTCGGGACTTCATTTTAGCTGATAGCTCATGGTTCATAGCTGATAGTTAACCCACAGTAAAATAAATAAAAGGAAACAGACTATCTTTGTGAATTTCATGAATCAAGTTGTTATGAACCTCTCATGACCTATGAGCTATGAACTATCAGCTATGAGCCATTTTATCCAGTGACAATTGTGCCTACTTTTTCTCCTAAGAGTATCCTTTTGATATTACCCTTTTGGTGAAGATTAAAGACAATGATAGGAAGCCGGTTATCCATACAGAGTGAGATTGCCGTTGCATCCATGACCTCTAATCGCCGATTAATTACCTCAACATAGTCTATTTTATCAAATTTTTTTGCTTTTTTATTCTTAAGGGGATCGGAAGAATAGATCCCGTCTACCTTAGTAGCTTTTAAAATGACTTCTGCTTCTATTTCTAAGGCGCGCAGGGCGGCTGCTGTGTCGGTAGTAAAATAAGGATTTCCTGTACCCCCGGCGAAGATAACAACTCTTCCCTTTTCCAGATGACGCAGAGCTCTTCTTCGTATATAAGGTTCGGCTATCTCTTGCATCTCAATAGCTGTCTGCACTCTAGTAACTACCCCCATCCTCTCCAGAGTGTCCTGAAGAGCTAAAGCATTAAGGATTGTAGCTAACATTCCCATATAATCAGCAGTAGCTCTGTCAACCCCTTCTCTGCTGGCTGCCTCACCTCGGAAGATATTACCTCCTCCTACCATTATCCCCATTCCTACTCCCAATTTTTTAACTTCTTTTATCTCTCGAGAGATCAAGCTAACCCGAGAAGATGAAATCCCATAGCCCTTTTCATCAGCAAAACTTTCCCCTCCTATCTTCAGAAGAACCCTTTTCCA
>DAOVGK010000038.1 GCA_030672445.1 Candidatus Aerophobota bacterium | reverse complement strand
TGGTTAAACCTACATACTTTACTCTTGTCTTACGTCGATAGAGCGTGTATGGGCATCATAGGGCCCTTCAGCCGAAGCAAGATTAGCTATATCTTTACCCATCAGTTTTAGGGCCCTTTTAGTAAGGGATTGATAGGTTAGTGATTTAAGGAAGGTCTGAACTGAAAGGCCAGAAAAACTTTTAGCCCAGCCTCCTGTAGGAAGAATATGATTGGTTCCACTTAGATAATCAGCCGCAGCTACCGGTGAGAAATCACCCAGAAAGACGGAGCCAGCATTCTTTATCCGCTTAAGAACCCCCAGGGGTCTTCGGGTCATTATCTCTAGATGCTCGGGAGCAAAATCATTTACAAAATTGATGGCCTCATCCAGGCTCTCTACCATTAAAACGGCTCCGTATTTTTCCAGAGATTTCTCCATTATTTTTCTCCGGGAAAATCTTTTTACTTCCTTACTCAAATGTTGACAAACTTCTTCAGCCAATTTTTCGGAAGTGGTTACCAGGACAGAGCAGCTCTCCTCATCATGTTCTGCTTGAGATAATAGGTCACTCATCACATATTTAGGATTTGCCGAACCATCGGCCAGGACTAATATCTCACTGGGCCCGCCTGGACAGTCTATTCCCACCTTTCCTAAACTGGAAAGATAGGCCTTTGCCGCATTAACATAAGTATTTCCCGGACCAACCAGGAGCTCAACTTTAGGAATGGTAGCTGTGCCCAAGGCTAGAGCAGCTATTGCCTGCACTCCACCCACGTTGAGCATAAGGTCTACCCCGGCTATATCAGCCGCTACCATAACCACCTCAGCCATCTCACCGTTTTCTGAAGGAGGACTGGCAAGGATGGCCCTACCCACCCCGGCTAATTTTGCTGGAACTATAGCCATTATGGCGGTGGAGGGATATCTGGCTTTTCCCCCCGGGACGTAAACGCCCACCTGATCAAAGGGAATAAATCTTTGCCCCAGGGTGTAACTACCCTCACCTTTATTTAAGAAGGTTTTATTAATTGACCAGTCTTTACCCAACTGGTGTCGATGAAAATCATAAACCTGCTCTCGCATTTTCCTTAAGGATCTTATAACTTCTGGACTGACCCTTTTATAAGCCTCATTTAGCCTCTCTTTTTTAACCACAAAATCCCGGGGGGGCAGGCTAACCCCATCGAATTTACTGGTGAACCTCGAAACTGCTTCATCGCCATATTTTTCAACTTCATGAATGATGGGAATAACACAGGAGAGAATCTCCTCCATTCTTGAGCGAGATCTTTCCAGGATCCTCTTGGACTCACCTTTACTTAAATCTTTTAACTTTTTGGGTATCAACATGAGAGTACCTTTTCCACTTGTCCCCTTACCTGCCCCTGGTTAGCACCTACCAACCTTACCATCACCAATTTATTTTTTAGCTCATCTCCACCCTTGAAACTTACCCGAATATAATTATCGGTGTATCCGGAGAAAAGTCCAGTTTTTGGGTTAACCTTTTCTTCCACCAGGACTCTTAAGGTATCACCTAAAAAACGGGAGGCAAAATTCTGGGCCAGATTCTCTCCTAACTCCCTCAGGCGCTTGCTTCTTTCTTTCTTAACCTTCTCTTCCACTCGAGGCCGGATGGAATAAGCCCTGGTCTCTATGCGGGGAGAGAATCTGAAGGTATGAAGACGACTGAATCCAATTTCTCGCACGAAATGATAGGTATTAAGGAACTGTCTTTGGGTCTCACCGGGAAAGCCTACCATAACGTCGGTGGTAATAGCTACCGAGGGAACCATCTTTTTAATATTCTCAACCAGTCTTCGGTATTGATGAGGGGTGTATCTCCTTCCCATACGCTGCAAAATCTCGGGATCTCCACTCTGCAGGGGAAGATGAAGATGAGCACAGATAAGGCGGCAATTACTCATAAGATCAGTTAGTCCTGAGGGAAGAAGATGGGGCTCAAGAGAGCTCAGTCTCACTCTTACAGTTTTCTTAAGATATTGCATGCGTCTCAAAAGATCAACCAGACTAATGGGTGGGTCAAGATCTCTTCCATAAAGGGCAAGATTTACTCCCACCAGAACGATTTCTTTAAACCCATTGAGGATAAGACCTTCTACTTCCTTGAGAACTTCATGGGGATCTCGGCTCTTAATCTCAGCTCCACGCACATAAGGCAGCCTACAGTAACTACAAAACTGATTACATCCATCCTCTATTTTCACAAAGGCTCGATTATGGTTATGAAAGGTCTGAATGAGGGGCTTTGTGTTGGTAAGATTTTTATTGGCTCCAGTAATTATATGCGGTATCTTTAACTTTTCTTCATTTCCTACCACCAGATCTATCTGGGGGAACCTCTTTCTCAGCTTATCTTTTTCTGCCTCAGCGTAACAGCCGGTGACAATTAAATGTGCCGTAGACCCATTCTTTTTGGCAGCCTTAATTAACTCTTCTGACTTGTGATCAGCTCTCTCGGTGACACTGCAAGTATTAATAATGTAAAAATCTGCCTTCTCCTTAAAAGGAACCTCTCGAAAACCAGCCTGAAGAAGGCGCTCCCGCAAAACCTGGGTTTCGTATTGATTTACCTTGCAGCCTAGAGTAGCTAAAGCTACTTTGGGCATTCTC
>DAOVGK010000014.1 GCA_030672445.1 Candidatus Aerophobota bacterium | reverse complement strand
CTGTCTGCCTGGTAATAGCAGCAGAATATGAAAGAACCACCGCAAAATATGGAAAAAGGGGACTGAGGTATGTTCATATAGAGGTGGGCCATGTGGGAGAGAATATCTGTCTTCAGGTGGTGGCCCTGGGCCTGGGAACGGTCACCATTGGAGCATTCTGGGACGAGGAAGTTTCCCGAGAGTTGAGCTTACCTAAAAACTATAAGCCCCTATATGTCCTTCCTGTGGGTTATGTGAAATAAATGAAAATTCTTCTTCACCTTTGCTGCGCTCCCTGTGCAGTCTATCCCTTTCTCAAGCTAAGAGAGGAATTTGATGAAGTCATGGGATTTTGGTACAATCCCAATATTCATCCGTTCTTAGAATATCAGAAGCGTTTAGAGGCGGTCAAATTATGGGCAAAAAAGGAAGACATAAGGGTTATCTACAAAGATGAATATGATCTTAAAGGTTTTCTTCGCAGGGTGGTGTATCGGGAATCGAAGAGATGCTTTCTTTGTTATGAGCTACGTTTAAGGCAAACAGCTATATTTGCTCGCAGAGGAAAATTTGACTACTTTGGTTCCACTTTAATGATCTCTCCTCACCAAAACCAAAAATTACTGAGAGAGTTAATGGAAGCATTAGGTAAAGAATATGGGGTTAAGCCTTATTTAAGAAAGATAGAGGAGGGATGGCGGAAAACCAGAGAGCTTTCTAAAAAGATGGGTCTGTATCATCAGAACTATTGCGGATGCATTTACAGCGAGGCTGAAAGGTACCAGAAAAATGACCATTTCAAGAAACCTTCAGGGGAAAAATTCGTCATAGCATAAGCAGCACTCTTTGAGGAAGGAAGAATAATGCGGCATCAATTTGCTACTTCTATAAATAGAGTCACCATAAAGGTGGGGAGCAGCCTTTTACTAAAGGAAGATCACCATCCCGACTTAACCTTTATGAAGGAGCTAGTCAGAGATATTGCTTTCCTGTCTGAAAGAGGCATGGAGGTCGTTTTGGTTAGTTCAGGAGCCATTGGTATGGGGAGAAGAGAGCTGGGAACAGGAAAAAATTTTGATGCCATTCCTTCTAAGCAGGCTCTGGCTAGTGTAGGGCAAACCCATCTGATGAATCTTTACTATCGATTTTTCCAACAATACCATATTTCTGTAGGACAGGTGCTCTTAAGTGCTGAGGATCTTTCCCGCCGTTCTTCTTATTTGAATGCTCGTAATACTCTCCTTACTCTCCTCAAGCTTAAAATTATTCCGGTGGTTAATGAAAATGATACGGTGGCTGTGGAAGAGATTAAGTTTGGAGATAACGATACACTTTCGGCCTTAGTTACGGGTCTGGTAGATGCGGATCTCCTGGTAATTCTTTCGGATATAAAAGGTGTATATACTGATGATCCAAGAAGAAACCCGAAGGCAAAGCTAATCAGAAAAGTCTCTTGCATAAGCGAAGAAATGGAAGGAGTTGCTCAGTCCACCTCGGTCGAAGGACGAATAGGAGGAATGCAAACTAAGATAAAAGCGGCGAAAATAGTTACTCGTTCGGGTATTCCAGTAATTATAGGAGGTAAAGATAGAGACTTTTTAGCCCAGCTTTTTGCTGGAAAAGAGGTAGGAACTCTCTTTCTTCCCCAGAAGAATCGGCTCACTTCCCGCAAGAGATGGATTGCTTATGGCCACTTCCTTAAGGGTAAGATTGTAGTGGACAAAGGTGCTAAAAAAGCCTTGCTTCAAGAAAGGAGAAGTCTTCTTGCCTCCGGCGTAATTGGGGTAAAAGGGAAATTTGAAGTGGGTGACTCCGTAAGTCTTTTAGATAAAGATAATAGGGAATTTGCCCGGGGTATTACCTACTACTCATCGGAAGAACTTAAAAAAATAAAGGGAATTAAAAGTTCTCTTATTAAATCTCAGCTCGGATACAAATATTATGACGAGGTTATCCATCGAGATAATCTGGTGATATTATAAGTATCTCTAAACTTATATCTTATATCCTAGTTCCTTGAGAGATTCTTTGCGCCTTCGCCACTGCTTTTTGATCCCTACCCATAAATCTAGGTAGATCTGACAGCCAAGGTGCTTTTCTATTTCCTTTCTAGCCAGACTACCTATTTTTTTTATCATTTTTCCCGATTTACCGATTAAAATCCCCTTTTGGGAAGCCTGTTCGACATAAATGGATGCCCGGATATAAATTAAATTTTGGGGTCTTTCTTCAAATTGAACTACCTTAAGCATCACCGAATATGGTATCTCATCATGGGTAAGATTAAAGATTTTTTCTCTAATTAACTCCCCCACCAGAATGCGTTCTGGTTGATCGGTAATGAGATCTGAAGAGTAGTAGGCAGGATGAGGAGGAAGATGCTGGATCATTTCTCCCATCAAGATAGAAAGATTGGTTCCTTTTTTGGCCGAGATGGGAACAATTTTCACAAAAGAGAAAAGGTTCTCATATTCTTTTTTTATAGAATCTAGCTCATGCTCCTTTATCTTATCTATTTTGTTGATAACCAGAAAAATAGGCTTAGGTATATTTTTTAAATTTTCTAAAATGAACCGGTCCTCGGGTGAGACAGTAAAGGGTTCCACTATTACCGCTATTAAATCTATTCCCTCTAGACTCTTAAGTGCTTCTTCTATCATGTGCCTGTCCACCAGAGTTTTGGCCTGGGTGAGATTGATTATCCCGGGTGTGTCCAGAAAGATCACCTGAGCTTCATCGAAGGTTACCACTCCCTTGATGATGTTTCGAGTGGTTTGGGGCCTAGCTGAAGTAATGGCAATTTTTTCTCCTACCAACTGATTGATCAAAGTCGATTTTCCTGCATTAGGTTTACCTATTAAAGTAACAAATCCCGCCTTAAAATTTTCCATTTGGGGGTTTTCCTTTCCTTAGCTTTCTTCCCGGCTATACTCTGCAAGGACTTCCTTTTGAATTGTTTCCCTTAGTTCTTCATTAAGGGGATAGACTGTATCTATGAATTCTCCATTGGGCAATTTGCGAGAGGGCATAGCCACAAAAGGTCCGTTCTTTCCTTCAATAACCTTTAGCCCATGGACACGGAAAGAATTGTCAAAGGTAATAGTTGCCCAAGCTTTAAACTTGTCTTTTCCCTCAACCTTCCTTATTTTCACTTCTGAGATCTTCACCCTAACCCTCCTTAAGATTTTTATCTGTGGGTTGCACTAGGTAGACCCTTCCCCTTTTTTTTAATTTGCTGAGGATCCTTTCACCCTCCTCTTTTCTCTCTGCCACAGCAAAGAGAACAGATCCACTACCGGTCATGGCGGCTCCTCTTGCTCCTGCCTTGATCATCTCCTCTTTAATTACTTTGATTAAGGGAAACTTTTTAAGAACTACTTCCTCTAGTCTATTATATAAAGATGTGCTTATTCCGAGTAGGCCTTGCTTCTTTACTAAATTAGTAAGGAGTTTAGTGCTTAATCTCTTTTCTGTCAATCTCACTCTTATCTTCTGGTAGACCCAAGAAGTAGAGATAGGAATTCCTGGATCTAGCAAGACTAACCACCCATCTCTTATGGGAGGAAGCGGAATAAGAGTCTCTCCTTTCCCTCTAACGAGCGATGTCCCCCCTTTCAAACAGAAGGGAACATCTGCTCCCAACCACTTAGCCAATTTTGAGAGATCAAGAAGAGGAATTTCTGTCTCGAAGAGTTTATTCATTCCCCACAGGGTAGCCGCAGCATCAACACTGCCTCCTCCTAACCCTGATCTTTCGGGAATACTTTTATGAATCTCGATTTGCACTCCTTTTTTAATCTCCGTCTTCTTTAAAAAGAGCTCAGCAGCTTGATAGCAAAGATTCTCTTTTCCTAAAGGGATCTTAGGATTGTCGGACCAGATTATGATTTCTTGCTTGAGAGGTCTGAAAACAAGTCTGTCATACAAGGTCACCGACTGCATAATCGACTCGATCTCGTGATAACCGTCGCTGCGCTTTCCCAGTACATCTAAATAGAGATTGACCTTAGCCGCTGCCTTAACGGTTAACTGTCCCTTCATTGTTTTATTAACCCTCTTTTTTCCTAATATTTCCTACTTCTCATAAGATAAAAGAATAGGAGCAACTGTCAAGAGTGACTTACATAGCTCATGGCTGATAGTTCATAGCTCATGGTTCATGAGGGGTAAAGTTTATAATAGCTTGATTCATCAAATTCACAAAAGTAGTCTGTCCATTTTATTTACCTCACTGTGGTCAACTATGAGCTATGAGCCATGAACTATGAATCTTGACAGGGGATGGGGTATATGATAAGTTTAAAAAAAACCGGAAATAAATGGAGCCACAAGGCAGTCCCCTTAGAGTTTTAAGAAATGTGAATTTTTTGGCTCTTTGGATAGGACAAATCATTTCCCAGTTTGGGGACCGTCTAGCTCAGATGGCTCTGGTAGGCTTATACTTAAAGCAAACAGCGGGAATTTCTCTCTCCCATTCTGTCCCGGTGATGCGGAATCTCTTTTTTTTTTCCATTCTACCCATATTACTTTTTAGTCCTCTGGCCGGAGTCTATGTGGATAGATGGAGTCGTAAAAATACTCTCATCATGGCTGACCTTCTACGAGCTGGTTTAATTTTACTTATTCCTCTTCTGGCAAATTATACAGCCGGTATGTGGTACATTTATGGGGTTATATTCCTGGTATTTACCGTAACCTGTTTCTTCTCTCCTGCTAAATCGGCAATTATCCCCAATCTAGTCAAAAAAGGAGAGCTTCTTGCTGCCAATTCTCTTTCCAACATTACCCGCATCATAGCTATGATTGGGGGAGTTGTAGCAGGGGGGATAATAGTAGCCTGGGCAGGAACGAAGATGAGCTTTTATCTTGATTCTCTTAGTTATTTTCTCTCTGGGCTGGCTATACTTGCTATCAGGATTAAAGAGGATCCTCCAGAAGAGAGCAAGGGAGGAATTAGAAGAGCGGCCAAAGAGCTCATGGCGGGATTAAATTTCATCAGAAAGAAGACCAGAATCAGATTTGTTGCCACAAGTTTCTTTATCCTCATGGGAGCCAGTGGTATTGGGTATCTCTTGGTTACAGTTTTTGTCACCAAGGCTCTAGATTTAGGAACTGTTGGCCTGAGTGTGCTTGCTACTTTCCTCGGAATAGGAATGCTAGCCGGATCTCTAATCTATGGACATTTTGGAGAGCACATTGAGCGAGAAAAAGTTATTGTAGGGGGAATCCTCACTTCTGGAGTCTGTGCTGTTCTTCTAGGAGGAAGCAAGTCTCTTTTCTCGCTCTCTTTGGGAGTAGGTATTATCGGATTTATTTCCTCTCCTATTATGATAGCTGCTTACACCTTGACTCAAGAAATGACCCCGGATAGAATTCGAGGCAGAGTTTTCTCTGCCTTAGAGGTAATAATTAACTCGTCTTTTCTTCTTTTTATCTGGGTAGCCGGAGTATTAGGTGCGCGGCTACCTATTCAGAGTATCTTTTACCTCACCGGAGTAATGCTGCTGGTGTATGGTAGCAAGGTCCTGGTGTCAAGAAAAAGTAGGATTAAAGGATTAAAGGGGTAAAGGATTAAAAAGCAAAACAAAAGAGAGGATTAAAGGAATAGAGCGAGTTATTTGCTCTTTAGAATCAATAATTCCTTGTCTTATCAAGGTCTAGTGCAGAGTGAGCACAAGGTGTGGGTCTATCTCTTGTACAAAGTGGGGGAGTTCTTCTCTCGTTTTTTACCTTCGTCGTTAGCTTACTGGGTAGCTAAGAGATTGGCTGATCTTTTTTTCCTAATCCCCATCGGCAAATACAGAGTGTATAAAAAAGCAGCTTTTCACAACATCTCCTTGGTTCTGGGTAAAGATAAGGAGGATCCTGGGGTGAGAAAAACTGTGGTTGGGATGTACCGTAATTTTGCTAAGTATCTACGGGAGTTTCTTTGGCTACCCGGATTAGATCAAAACAGATTTTTTCGTCTGGTCACGCCTCTGGGGATCGAAAATCTCGATTGTGCTCTCTCCAAAAGAAAAGGAGCGATACTATTGTCAACCCATTTTGGTAATTGGGAGTGGGGTGGGATCAGCTTAGCTCTCTCGGGATATAAGGTAAATTTTCTGGTAAGGGCCCACAACAACAAGAAAACAGATAGGCTCTTTAACCACATACGTAAAAAAAAGGGGATAAAAGTTATTCCCTTGGCCAGATTAAAGGAGGGAATAAAAGTTTTAAAAAGAAACGAGATTCTGGCCATACTTGCTGACGAAAACTTAGAGCAGACAATGAAAGCAGAACTTTTTAGCCGTGAGGTTGATATCCCCTCAGGGCCGTTCAGATTGGCTCGACGGACCGAGGCTATGATTACCCCTGCCTTTATCATCAGAGACAGATGGAATGGGAGACAAAAGGCAATTGTCGAGACTCCTTTAGAGGTAAAGAAAGGTGAGAGTGAGGAAAGGGATCTACAAGAAGCCATAAATAGTTTTATTCAAATTGTAGAGGACTATCTTTGTTACTACCCTGACCACTGGCTTCTCTTAGAACCTAAGGGGGCATTCGAGAAATGAAAGTTCTGCTTTTGTATATATCAGCTGTTTCTGGTCATAGGCAGGCTGCGGAAGCTATTAAACAGGCTTTTATGGAATTTTATCCAGAGGTGGAGGTACGGGGAGAGAACCTGTTTCAGCACGGGAATCGCTTCTTAAGGACCTTATTGGATAGTCTCTATTATGCCATAATTACTCTCGCACCCTGGTTTTGGGATCTTATCTGGGATAGCCAAGAGGTATATTGGTCCACCTACGCTTTAAGGAATTTTTTATATCGCACAAATTACCTACGATTATACAGAGAGGTTATTCTTCCTTTTAATCCTCAAGCTGTCATATGTACTCATAGCATAGCCTGTGCTCTTTCCTCTATCATAAAAAAAAAGAAGTGTTTAGATTACTTGTTGGCTGCTGTCCCCACCGACTTTTGCCTTCATCCTTACTGGTTCTATAACGAGGTTGATGTGTATTTCTTACCTCATGAGGGATTAAAGGAAAATCTAGTAGAAAGGGGAATTCCTCTAAATAAAATCCGAATTACTGGCATTCCTATCTCTCCTAATTTCTCCAGATCTAAAGGTAGGAAAAACTTAAGGAAAAAATGGGGGACAAAAGAGGATCTGTTTACTGTCCTTTTAATGGGAGGAGGACAGGGAATGGGATCGCTCAAGGAGATTGTGCTTGGTTTAGCTAACTCACATCTTCCTATTCAACTTCTAGTAGTGACGGGAATAAATCGGAGATTAAGAAACAAATTTCGAAGGATGCAACCTAAGTTGGACTTGCCTTTAAAAGTCTTTGGATATACGCGGGAAATCGATGAGTTAATGGAAATATCAGACCTATTAATTAGTAAGCCAGGGGGGCTCACTACTGCGGAAGCTCTGGCCAAAAGTTTACCCTTGGGGATTGTTGATTCTCTGGCCGGACAGGAAAGGAGAAATAAGGAACTTCTTTTAGAAAAGGAACTTGCTTTTGAATTAAAGAATAAGGAGGATATAGTTGACTTAATTGGCCATTTTTTGAATGACTCTTCTTATCGGAAGGAATGGCAGAGGCACGTAGAAGACTTTGCCTGCCCACAAGCTGCACAACAAATCGCTCAAAAGGTAATGAGTCTGGTGAAAGAAAAATGAACTTGGACTATTT
>DAOVGK010000010.1 GCA_030672445.1 Candidatus Aerophobota bacterium | reverse complement strand
CTCAACTCGAAGACTCGTTAAGGTGGCTGATATAAGGCTCCTTCGGGGAAAGTCCCTCGATACGCGTATAAATCTCTTGAATACTAACATTTTTCTGGTATTATCAAGGCACACACCGGTTAAAATATGATCTTCAAGCTTTCTCTATAGTATGATCAAAGCTAATTGTCTTTTTATGCAAAGGTAGTATAATGAGGATAAATCTGACTTTTTACTTGCTGTTACGGATGATAGAGATATTCCGAGGCTAAAATATTTAGAGGGAAGGTGTATTATAAACTAAGAACAATGAAAATAGATGAATGGATTAAGACCAATACTTATCATCATTCTTCTTTTTCTAACATAAGCCGGTTGGTTGAGCTGAAGAAAAAGAAGAATCTTAGAATTAGCTTAGCTTTTCCGACATTGAATGAGGAGGAGACGGTCGCCCAGGAGATCAATGTAATAAAGGGGAAGCTACAGATGGAGTATCCTTTGATAGACGAGATCGTGGTCATGGATAGCGGTTCCACTGATAGAACCAGGGAATTAGCCCGGGAGGCCGGAGCTAAGGTTTATCTGGCCGATGATTGCCTTCCAGAGTTTGGAAGTATCAGAGGTAAAGGGGAAAATCTTTGGAAAAGCCTTTATGTTCTGGAAGGGGACATCATCGTCTGGATAGATGCCGACATTAAGAATATTCATCCCAAATTTGTTTATGGGACGGTGGGACCACTTTTAGAATACGATCATCTTAAATACGTCAAGGCCTTCTATGAGAGACCTTTGGTGCTCGGAAATAAGATGAGATCCTCAGGTGGGGGAAGAGTTACCGAAATCTTAGCAAGACCTCTTTTAGCTAATTTTTATCCAGAATTATGCGGTTTTATGCAGCCCTTATCAGGTGAATATGCCGGCAGAAGAGAGATTCTGGAGGCGGTTCCTTTCCGGGTCGGCTATGGAGTAGAAATAGGTCTGCTTATAGATATTTATGAAAAATGTGGGCTGAAAGGTTTAGCACAGGTAGATCTAGATAAAAGAGTCCACAGACACCAGAGGTTAGCTGCTCTGGGTAAGATGTCGTTTGCCATCCTGCACACCTTTTTCGCCAGACTGCAGGAGCAAGATCTTGTGGCTTTCAAAAAAGTAACCTCTAATGAGTTTGAGTTGGTCAAGAGACGAGGAGAAGATATCTTTTTGAAAAAAGAAAGATTTTCCTTCATCGAAAGACCCCCTATGATCACTGTGAAGCAATATCGACGCAGGAGGACAAATTGAAGAGAGTAATTTTAGTGCGGCACGGCGAAACCAACTGGAACCGAGAAAATAGAATCCAAGGAGGAGTTGATATCCCTTTAAATGAGCGGGGAAAAGAGCAAGCAAGAGATATTGCCGCGAGACTCTCTCATACAGTCATTCATTATATTTATTCCAGTAGGCTTTCCCGCGCTCTTGATACTGCTATTAAGATAGCTAAGCTTCATAAATTGGAAGTCCTGACCGACAAAAGGCTAGATGAGCTTAGGCAGGGGAAATGGGAGGGAATGAAGACCTCGGAAGCAAGGAGGTTATATCCGGATCTTTACTCAAGATGGGAAAAAGATCCTACTTCAGTTACACCTCCAAGAGGGGAGAGTGTGAGGGAGGCATTCCAAAGAGCGAGGCAGTTCTGGACTGAAAATATTCTCCCTGGAGAAGGAACGGGAGTAATAGTCGCTCACAAAGTTATCAATGCCTTAATAAAATTAATCTTGAACAGCGACAGTCGCCTTAATCTACTATGGCGAAAACTACCCGAGATTGCCCAAATTGAAAGGTTTTCCTTATGATTTCTGGAAAGAAGGTAGCCATCCTGCACTACTCTTATCCTCCGGTGATAGGGGGAGTGGAGTTTATCATAAAGGGACATGCTGAAATTCTGGCTAAGAATGGGTGCAGAATAAAGATCATCACCGCCAAAGGCGAAACTAGACACAAGAGTATCCAGATAGACCTTGTCTCTGAAATTGGATCAGGCTGGCCAGAAAATAAAGTCGTAGCAGAAGAGTTGAAGCAAGGTATCGTTTCAGAGCGTTTCCAGAGATTAAGGAGGATCATTTATCCTAAGATTAAACATTCCCTGGAAGAGGTTAATATCTGCCTGATACATAATGTCATGACTATGCATTTTAACCTTGCTTTAACCTCAGTTTTGGATGAGATTATCGATGAACTTCACCACAAGATAAGGTTTTATCTGTGGTGTCACGATGCTACCTTGATGAATCCGGATTATGACGTTGGAGACCTGAGTCAGTATCCCTGGTCCCTCTTAAGAAAGTTTAACCAAAATGCTACTTACATTGCCATCTCGCAGTGGAGAAAAAAGCAGCTTTCCGAGTTATTTGGTGTCTCAGAGAATCTAATTAGAGTCATTCCCAATGGCATAGATATAAAGTCGTTCTTAAGAATCTCGGATCCCGTATGGAAAATGGCTTGTGACAAGAGGATTTTTGATGACGATCTGGTTATGCTCTTTCCCTCCAGAATCGTCAAGAGGAAAAATTATGAGTTAGCCATCAAGATAACGAAAGAGCTAGCTGCCTCAGGTAAAAAATGTAAACTGCTAATAACTGCCCCCTCCGATCCCCATAATTCCACCTCAAAGAAATATTACCGTTACTTGCACGATCTGGTAGAAAAAATGGAGCTTAAGGATAATGTTCTTTTCATCAGCGACTTGAAGAACAAGTATGGACTAGAGATTGGCTATCGAGAGCTACAAGATCTTTACCGGATCTCTGATCTATTACTGATTACTTCTTCCCAGGAGGGCTTCGGAATTCCACTTTTAGAGGCAGCGGCAATGAAACTGCCCATTACTTGCAGCGACATACCGCCGCTATCAGAAATTGCCAAAGATAAGGCCTTGCTTTTTAAACTGGATGATGAGCCTTCTCGTATTGCCAGACAAATAATAGAGTCCCTCACTACTCAGCCAACTTACCTTATGTTTAGACGGGCGGTATCCAAGTTTTCCTGGGAGGCTATCTACCAGGATTATCTGAAAGGCTTGCTTAGCTAATAATTTGCCTACTCCTCCTCAAAGAGGATTCCTTCTGGGGAAGTTTCTCGGAAAGAGAAGGGTGGGGGATTTTCTTTGGGGAGAGGGGGACTGGTGTCTTCTTTGGTCTTTTTTTCTACTGGTGGTTCTTCATAAAATTCTAATAGTTCGGAATGAGCCATAATTAGAGATCTTAGTTTGGTAAGAAAGAGCTTTTTTTGTCCCTCTAGTTTGACAATCTCCTCTTTTAGTTTCCCTAGTTTTTCCTCACTTTTCTCCAGACTTTTTTTAGCTTTTAATTCTGCCTCCTCGATGATTAATTTAGCTCTTTCCTGGCTACTTTCAGTGATTAGTCTGGCACTTCTTTGGGCTGAGATCAGAGCTTCTTCCAGTCTTTCTCCTCTTAAATTATACTTTTCTAACTCTTTTTTTGTTTGATCTAGCTCTTCCGATAAGGCTTTATTTCTTTTCAGAAGCTGCTCATAGTCCTTTTTTATCTCCCTTAAGAATTCATTTACCTCTCTTTGGTTATATCCTCTAAAGGAAAGCTCAAATTTCTTTTTCTCAATTTCAGAAGGATCTATGGTCATAGCTTTTTTCCTTGTCTATCTTCTTAGCTTTCTCGCTCTTTCTGTACCCCGAATTACTGCCTGGACAAGACAGCTCTTGAACCCTCCTTTTTCTAGAACCTTAAGCCCCTCACTGGTAGTGCCTCCAGGAGAGACAACCGATCTTCGAAGTTCATCCAGAGAAACTCCACTTTCTTTAGCCATTTTTGCTGCTCCCAGAGTAGTCTGTATAGCCAGTCTTGAGGCTACTTCCTTGCTGAGTCCTACCTTTATTCCCCCTTCAGTTAGGCCCTGAAGCAGGCTATAGATATAAGCCGGTCCACTTCCACTTAAGCCTGTTACTGCGTCCTGGAGTTCTTCGGGGACTTCTATTATCTCCCCGGCTGCTTGCAGAATTTCCTTTACTATTTTAATATTCTCGATACTTGTACCTCTGGAAGGGGAAATAGCTGATATTCCTTCTCCGATCAAAGCTGGCGCATTGGGCATAACTCGAACAACCGGGATTTCATCACTTAACACTTGCCTAATATAGGAGATGGTAATCCCGGCAACGATGGAAATTATAAGTTGAGAAGGTCGAATTTCATTTTTTAAGTCTTCTAGAACTTTGGAAATGTCCTGCGGTTTGACGGCTATGAGTATAACATCAACTCTTTTTATCATCGGTTTCATTTTGATTGAAGTATTAACTCCTCTTTCCGAAAAGGAAGAAAGCTTTTCCGGAATCTTGTCACAAATCCACAAATTCTTAGAAGAGACTAACCTCTTTTCTAGAATCAATCTAATTAAAGCTGATCCCATGCTGCCTGCTCCAATGAAGCCGATTTTCTCTTTTAACATTCTAGTCACTATCCTTTCTCTACAATTTTCTCCCTAACTTTTCGTATGTTAGAGGCTATCCTCATTACTTTTTTCCTAGAGTACTCCTAGACAAAGTGAAGATACACATTAAATAGGCAGTCTTACTATAACCAAATCTACCAGTGTGTCAACACGGCAGTTAAGATACAATACGCTGATCAACTCTTAAAATAAGCCAAAAGAGACCCCAAATTTGGACTCTCTTAGGCAAGAAGAGAATTCCCTTGACCAACCACAGAGTATCTTGATTTTTGTCGGTTGTTGAGAAGATTTCAAGGCTAATGCAACACAAATTGATCCAATTTTAACTCATTAAGCCGATAGGGTAGGGGATCTAGTTTTTTTCTCATTTTTTCATTTCTTTAATTCTTTTTTAATTTTTTGGCGAAAGCCCGCCGGACTATAGCAACAGAAGCAAAAAGAAATCGAGATATTGACAAAAAATTGCCGTGAGGTACAATATTTAACGAGCTAGAGTTTGCACTGTGAGAAATGCAATCTGATAATACAGAAAATTTTTATTCCATAAAGCCCATTAGGAGTAGC
>DAOVGK010000068.1 GCA_030672445.1 Candidatus Aerophobota bacterium | reverse complement strand
ATTCCTTAAGTATTGCTTAATCTTATCTTTGTACTCATGAAAACTGATTTCTTTCTTATCCCGGAGTTGTATAATCCGGTAGAAATCTTCTCCTTTTATCTTAATGGTTTCACAGGTTTCCAAGTCTCCAATAAGCTCCTTTAAAGGAGACTTCAACTCTCTTAAATTGACCCATCTTAACTGTCCTCCTTTTTCGGCACCTGCACCAAGAGAAAATTCGTTCGCCAAGACTGAGAAATCCTCCCCTTCTTTTATTTGGGTAAGAATGCGATCGGCTTCTCTCTCCCAGTATACGCTCAAATTCCTCGCTAGAAATTCCCTTCTTCTTGTTGGCAATGATATCTTCTAAGGTGATGAGGCAGAGGGGAGGATTAAGCTTCCTCTTCGGAGACTCAATGTTCATCTTTTCAGTAATATTTCTCGCTTAAAGATTTTCCCTTTTATTTTCGTTAAGTGCATTTTTTACGCCAACTTATTTTTAAATATAAGACACCCAGAGAACTCACCCTGGATGGTTTATTATAGTGAGGTTTACCTGACAACAATTGGACTTTATTTTACCTTTATGCTCCCTTCCCGGCGGCAAAATTTGTACACTTTCAGCAGTTATCCCGGCGCAGAAGATTATTTAATTAAGATATTGAAAGCTTATGATACTTGGACATTGTTGTACTTATGAACATTTTGTACGCCTTATGCCATATTTTTGCATCTTTTACCTTAACCCTGCGATTTATGCCTAACAATATAGCTGCCCTGGTCTGAACCCAATTTGACACGACCTCTTGACAAAATCCCACAATTTGATTAATATTAGAAAGGAATTAGAAATTAGCAAAGGAGATTAATATGACTGTTAAAAAGAGAACCCATGTTGTGGTACCTGAAGAGTTAGTAAAAGAGATAGATAAGCTTATTAATGTAGGAGCTGATTAAGTTGTCCGCGGAAATTCTTTCCAATGAAGTATTAGTTCTAAATAAGCTGTGGCAGGTAGTCGATGTGTGTTCGGTCAGGAGAGCCCTCTGCTTAGTTTATTTAAGGCATGCCCAGGTAGTATTGAAAGAAGGTGGGTCTTTTTATACCTTTGGTTTTGAAGATTGGAGAGATTTTTCTCAAGACCATTTTCAGGATAGTGAGATAATAAGAACGATTGCTTATAAAATCAGGATACCTCGGGTTATACTTTTACTCATCTATGATAGATTTCCTCCGCGGAGAGTGAAGTTTACCCGCAAAAATATCTATAAGAGGGACGAAAATACGTGTCAATACTGTGGAAAAAAATTTAAGCCCCAGGATTTGAACCTGGATCACGTGGTTTCCCTGTCCCGAGGAGGGAAAGATAGCTGGGAGAATGTGGTTTGTTCTTGTGTCCCCTGTAATCTTCGTAAGGGAAACAGAACCTTGGCTGAGGCTGGAATGAGTCTCATTAGGACCCCCAAAAGGCCTCACTGGAGGTCTTTCGTTAAATACAGTCTCAATAACATAATTGAAGAGAGTTGGAAGGACTTTCTGGATCTTGCCTACTGGAATGTTGAGTTAGAGCAGAATGAGAAATAGCTGAGGTATTCATCCAGCGGCATCTAAAAATTGCCTACCCATAAAGTAGTACTAGAGACGGATCTTGTCGGATTAAAAATCTTTAAAAAAGGAAAGGTACGTGACCTTTATGATTTAAAAGAAAAGCTTCTCATAGTAGCCACCGATAGAATCTCAGCCTTTGATTATGTGCTCCCCAACGGGATTTCCTATAAAGGTAAGATTTTGACCCTCCTCTCAGAGTTTTGGTTTAACCTCACCCGAGACATTATCCCCAATCACTTCATCACCGCTAAAGAAGAGGATTTTCCTCCCAAATTAAGAGAATTTAGAGACATCTTGCGAGGAAGATCTATGCTGGTGAAGAAAAGCTTACCCATTAAGATTGAATGCGTGGTAAGGGGATATCTGGCTGGCTCTGCCTACCAGGAGTATAAGAAGTACAGGTCTGTTGGAGGTATTAAGTTTCCCTCCGGATTGAAAAGAGCTGACAAACTCACTGAGCCCATCTTTACTCCGGCGACAAAGGCAGTCAGTGGCCACGACATCAACATCACCAAGGAAAAAATGAAGAAAATGATCGGAGTCACATTAACACAGAAATTGGAAAAAACAAGTCTAGAGATTTATGAAAGAGCCAGTAAATATTTAGGATCTAGAGGTTTTATTCTCTCAGACACCAAGTTCGAATTTGGACTCGACCAGAGCAAGGTTATCCTGATTGATGAACTCTTAACTCCGGATTCCTCAAGATTCTGGTCTAAGAAAGATTATCGACCCGGGCATCACCAGGTAGATTTTGATAAGCAGTTTGTGCGAGATTATTTAGAAAGTCTAGATTGGGATAAGACCCCTCCTGCTCCTTCCCTTCCTCCTGCTATAATCAAAAAGACCTCCCAAAGATACCTTGAGGCTTATGAGAGGATTACCGGAATGAAAATGGGGACGTGATTATTTTTTGTAAAGGGAAAAAAATTGTAGGAAGAGAGAATTAGAAAAAGAAAAAATAATCACGTCCCCATTTTCGTAGCGGAGTAAAGGAATTGACAAAAGGGCTGCCGAGTATATAATAACAAGTGTTCAGCTTTCAGGTAAATGTTCAGTAAACCCCGTATTAGCTGTGAGGGACGAAGTCCCGGTGCAATCTCGGTAGTCGCCGGTAGCCGCAGGCTTCAGCCTGCGTAAAACCTTAGCCTGCGTTTATGCGCACCCTAAACCCCATTAGATGCTTGCTATCTAACGGGGTAAAGGGTGCGGCTACCGGCTCTGATCCTCGGAGTCAACAACATAGAATGTCCTTCGCTGAATATTTACGTAAGGAGTCTTTGATGCAGAGATCCCAGGTAGTTAGATTAGAGAAAGTCGAATTTCGATATCAACAGCTCGGTAGACTTCTTTCCGATCCTAATGTTTTAGAAAATAGACAGCTTTTAGAAAAATACAGTAAGGAATATCGAGAACTAGAAGACACTGTTTTTCTCTGGCAAAAATATAAAAAGATTCAAAATGAGGTAACGAAGCTAGAGGATATTCTGGGAGATAAAAAAGAGACCCCAGAGATTAAAGAATTAGCTGAAGAGGAAAAAAAGACTCTGAACAGTGAGCTGGCAGAGATAGAGAAAAAACTTTTGCATCTTTTAAGACCTAATGATCCCTATTCTCACCGGAATGTAATTGTGGAGATTCGGGCTGGAGCAGGGGGAGAGGAGGCGGCTTTGTTTGCTGCTGATCTATACAAGATGTACACCCACTTTGGAGAAAAACGTAGTTGGAGAATAGAGAACATAAATCACCGTCCTACAGGTAGAGGAGGTTTTAAGGAAGTGGTCTTTGCCATTGAAGGAAGAGATGTTTTTTCTACCTTGCGCTTTGAAAGTGGGGTGCATCGAGTACAGAGAGTGCCTGTTACAGAATCGAGTGGCAGAATTCATACCTCGACTGTAACGGTAGCTGTCCTTCCGGAGGCTGAGGAAGTAGAGGTTGAGGTAAAACCTGAAGATCTACGGATAGAGACTTTTCATTCTCGAGGAGCAGGAGGGCAGCATGTAAATGTTACCGATTCTGCAGTAAGGGTTACTCATGAGCCTACCGGGATTGTAGTCCAATGTCAGGACGAAAGATCTCAACATCAAAATAAAATTAAAGCCATGCGAGTTTTGCGGGCTGAGCTCCTTCAGAGAAAGGAAAGTAAGCAGCAAAGAGAGATCTCTAAGCAAAGAAAAAATCAGATTGGAAGGGGAGAAAGATCGGAGCGCATCAGGACTTACAACTTTCCACAAGGAAGAATTACCGATCACCGGATTCACCTAACCCTGCATAATTTGGAAGATATTTTGAATGGAGAGATGGATAGTCTGATCGAATCTCTTCAAAGAGAAATGAGGGAGGGAAAGATTGTAGTTGGCAAGAAACAAACTTGAGGTATGTCTTCAAAAGATAAGACAAGGAATTATTCCTTATTGGCTTTACGGCTTGACTCAGGAAGCTAAATCCTATGGAGTGGCCCTCCTGAGCAAAGAGTTGAAGGTTCCTTTTTTATTAGTTTTTCCCAGTGAATCAGAGGCTGAGAATACATACCAAGATTTGCTTACCTTACTTCCCTCAGATGGAAAAATCTTCCTTTTTCCCTCTCAAGAGAAGGACCAAACTGGAAAACGTCTAAAGATTCTGCATCAATTGGGGAAAGAGGATAACATCCTGGTAGTATCCTCTTTAGATGCTCTGCGCCAAAAAGTACCACCCCTTTTTATTTTGGATGAAGATTGTTTTCTAGTGAAAAGAGGAGAAAAGATAAATCGAGATACACTTATAAAGCACTTAACTGAAGGAGGATACGAGTTTTCTCCTTTGGTAGAAGAAAAAGGTGATTATTCCTTTCGGGGAGGAATCGTGGATTTTTACTCTCCTCTTTACCCTAAACCTATCAGAATCGAGCTTTTTGGAGACACTGTAGAATCCATTAGAGAGTTTAATCCCGAGACGCAGTCCTCGGTGGGGAAGAAAAGAGAAGTTGTTTTGTCTTCGAAAGATGAGCTAGCTTTGAGCAAGAAGACAAAGGGAAGACTTTGTTCTTTACCGGAGGCTTTTCCTTCCTTTGCTATAATTTTGGATGAACCGGGTGAGATTCAGGATCAGCTAAAGATGCGGGCAAATCCTGAGGATAAAGTACTTAAACCAATTTTGGAATCTCCTCATTTGTATCTTTCCACCTTGCCTCGGAAGACCTCCTGGATGAAGCCCCGGGAGAGTATGTCACTTTCCTGTAGCAGTTTACCTTCTTATCAGGGCCATTTTGACCTATTAGCTGCCGACATAAAATCATGGAGAAAAAGAAAATACAAAATAATTCTTCTAGCCCCCAATCGAGGTCAGGGTGAAAGATTGAAGGAGCTATTCGAAGAAAAAGATCTCGAAATACCGTTAAAAGAGAAGTTTTCCATTTATGAGGATTTTTCGCCTCTTCTCATTTCTCTGGGTGATCTAAGGAGAGGCTTTGTTTTCCATGAGATAAAACAGGTCCTTATAACCGATGAGGATATCTTTAAACGTTATAGAGAAAGGAGGCAGAGATGGGTTGGTGAAGAGGAGAAGAAAATTGAAAGATGGACCGAACTTCGAAAGGGCGATTATGTAGTACATATCGATCATGGAATAGGTAAATTTAGCGGGATAAAAACCTTAAAGGTGCAAGGAAGAAAATATGATTATTTTCAGGTAAATTATAAAGGATCCGATAGACTTTACATCCCCCTGGATCAGCTAGACCGATTGCACAAGTATATGGGAGATTCCGATCATCCACCTCCCATTTACAGTCTAGAAGGGGGACAATGGAGATTGACCAAGAGAAGAGTCAGAAGAGCTGCTCGAGACCTCGTTTCTTCCCTTCTTCGGCTTTATTCTATTCGAAAAGTGATACCGGGTCATCACTTCTCTCCCGATACTGACTGGCAACTTGAATTTGAGACTTCTTTTCCCTATCAGGAGACTCCTGACCAGTTGAGAGCTACTCATGAGGTAAAACAGGATATGGAAAGTCCTAGCCCTATGGATAGGTTAGTTTGCGGAGACGCAGGATATGGAAAGACGGAGGTGGCTATGCGAGCAACCTTTAAAGTGGTAATGGACAACAAGCAGGTAGCTATGCTGGTTCCTACCACTATTTTAGCCGAGCAGCACTACCGAACCTTCAGAGAGAGAATGGCAGCTTATCCTATTCGAATCGAGATGCTATCCCGTTTTCAAGGTCTCAAAGAACAGAAAGATATCATAGCTGGCCTCAAGAATGGAGAAGTTGACATTGTCATAGGCACCCATAGGCTAATACAGAAAGACATAGACTTTAAGGATCTAGGTCTGGTCATCATTGATGAGGAACAACGATTTGGAGTAATCCAAAAGAAGAGGCTAAGAGAACTCAGAAGCTCCGTGGATGTCCTCACCCTCAGTGCTACCCCTATTCCTCGCTCTCTCTACATGTCGCTGATGGGAGTCAGACCGATAAGCACGATCTTTACCCCTCCCCAAGAGAGGTTGAATGTGGAAACGCAGGTGGCAGAGTATGATGAAGAGCTGATAAGAAAGGCTATCATTGAGGAACTGGAGCGAAAAGGTCAGGTTTTCTATCTTTACAATAGGATTGAGGGAATTTATAGAGTTGCCGAAAAGATAAAGATGCTGGTTCCCCAAAGTAAAGTTGCCGTAGCGCATGGAAGGATGCCTTCAAGACAGCTTGAAAAAGTTACCCGAGATTTTCTTGAACGAAGATACCATGTTTTAACCTGCACTACCATTATTGAATCGGGCATAGACATGCCCAATGTAAATACCTTGATTGTGGAAGGAGCCGAACAATTTGGTCTGGCTAATCTTTATCAATTGAGAGGGAGAGTTGGTAGAGGCAAGTTAAGAGGGTATGCTTATTTTCTCTTCACTCCAGCTAAGTTACTTACTCATGAAGTTCGCAAAAGACTGGAAGTCATTAACCAGTTTAAAGGACCCGGCTCTGGATTTCGCATAGCTATGCAGGATTTGGAGATAAGAGGAGCGGGAAATCTTCTGGGTAGAGAACAGCATGGTCACATAGCCGCAGTAGGATTTACTCTTTATTCGGAGCTTCTCTCCGAGGAGATTAAAAAATTACGTGGAGAAAAAGTTAAGCCTTCTTTGCCTATAAGTTTAGATCTAAGAGTGGAAGCTCGAATTCCTTCCTCCTATGTGCCTTACCAAGAACAGAGATTTGAGCTTTATCGAAGAATAGGGGAAATAAGGAAGAGTGAGAAGATCCTTAAATTAAAAGAGGAGCTGCGGGATCGCTACGGACCTCTGCCGCCTGAGACGAAAAGTCTCATTAGCCTCCTGCGGATAAAACTTATAGCTCAACAGCTCGGGATTGTCTGTTTGAGAAGCAAAGGATCCAAAATCTGGACTACTTTCTCTCCTTTCACCCCCCTTAATCAAGATAGTCGAGAAAAGATTAAAAGAAAACTTTCGCCTGAAGTTCAGCCCTTTCCTCTGGATGAGAGAAATTTAATTATCTCTAAAAAAGGTGAGGGAAAAGAACTTTTGGTATCTTTAGAGAAGATTTTACAACGGCTCAAAGATGTGCTATACTCTAAGTAAGGCATAGACGTAAATGCTCAGTAAACGCCGTGTCACATTGAATTTTCAGGGTAGCCGCACCCTTTAGGGTGCGCAGGCTAAAGCCTGCGACTACCAAAAATGACGGGGTTCACTGAATACTTACGCATAGAGTAAAACAATGAGGGTTTTTTCCTTTTTGGCTATTTTTCTTATGATAATAGGGGTTGAGTTTGCTTATGGGAGTGAGTTGATTGATGAAGTAGTAGCAGTGGTTAATGGAGAGATCATTACTCAAAGACAGTTAGACCAAGTAAAATTCGTAACCGGAGGAAATTTGGGAATGGAGGGTATCATAGAGGATTTCATTCTTTGCCAGGAAGCTGAAAGAGAAGGAATATCCGTAAGTTCCGAGACGGTGCAAAAAGCCCTAGCTGAAATTAAAGGAGATTTTTCTAGTGGTGAATTTCAACAAGCCTTGACCCAAGGGGGACTGACCGTAAAAGAGTACCAGGAATGGCTAAAGAGGAAGATTTTGCGAGATAGGCTCATCTACCAAAAGGAAAAAGAGATTGATAAGAAAATAAGAATAAAAGATACGGAAATAAGAGAGTTTTATTTAAGGTTAAAGAGATATCTAGATGGGCAAGATATTCTTGATCTTGTTAGCTGTGAGAAGGAAATAGAAAAGTATCTAAAGGAAGAAAAGAAAAAGGAAGTTTTGCAAGAATGGTTGAAGGAGCTGATGGCAAAGGCGGAGATCAGGATCATCAAAAAATAGAAGGAGTTGTAAGTGGACAAGTTCGTAATCGAAGGAGGATTCTCCCTGAAAGGGAAACTTAGGGTAAATGGAGCCAAGAACGCCGCTCTTCCACTCATGGCTGGTTGTCTGCTCACGGAGGGGATATCGAGGCTGGAAAATGTTCCTTATCTTAATGATATATTGACCATGGCTCAGGTATTAGAGGGTTTAGGGGTCAAAGTAAGAAGGAGGAATAGAACCTTAGAAATCGATACTACGTATCTTTCCTACTACGAGGCCCCTTATAAACCCGTTAAACTCTTGCGAGCTTCTACCTTAATTCTGGGCCCTCTTTTGGCCCGTCTGGGCCATGCTCGAGTTTGTCTTCCCGGAGGATGCAATATAGGTAGAAGACCAGTGGATCTGCATATCAAGGGATTAAGACAACTGGGAGCCAGGATAGAAATAAATAACGGATACATTGAGGCCTACACTAAAGGGAGCCTTCAAGGCAGCAGCATCTATTTGAATGTTCCCAGCGTGGGAGCTACAGAAAATTTAATGCTGGCGGCCAGTCTGGCCAGGGGTATGACTCTTATAAGAAACGCCTCCTCCAGTCCAGAAGTGGTAGACGTAGCTAATTTTCTGAAGAGAGCAGGAGCCAAGATTGAGGGAGAGGGGACAAACCTGATCAAAATCGAAGGAGTAAGGCAGCTTAACTCTGTCCATCACAGAATTATTCCTGATCGTATTGAAGCAGGGACTTTGATAATGGCCGCCATTATTACCAAAGGAGAGATATCATTAGAGGAAATCTGTTCAAATCATCTAACCTCGATTTTTGTTAAATTAAGGCAGATGGGAGCAGAGATAGAGGCTGGCGACCGCGGGGTGAAAGTCAAGGGAGAAAATCTCTTAAAGCCCATTAGAGTAAAAACACTACCCTATCCCGGATTCTCTACTGATCTACAGCCTCAAATAACAGCTCTTGCCTGTCTGGCTCGGGGAACCAGCGTAATTAGAGAAACCATCTTTGAGGACCGGTTTGCTCACGTTGAGGGCCTGAGGAAAATGGGAGCAGAGATTGAAGAAGATAAGTCAGAGGTAAGGACAAAAGGTGTTCCCTGTTTAAAAGGTGCTGTGGTCAGGGTCCCTGACATAAGGGGGGGTGCTGCCTTGACTTTAGCCGGATTGGCCGCTGAGGGAAGAACCGAGATCGAGGGCATTCATCACCTCGACCGGGGCTACGAAGGACTGGAAGAGAAATTATCTAAATTGGGAGCGAAAATCACCAGGGTGGAAGATTAAGATGTTTCCTCTGAGCAAAAAAATTGGAATAGATCTGGGAACCACTAATAATTTGATTTACGTGGAGGGTAAAGGAGTAGTTTTTAATGAGCCTTCCGTAGTAGCCATGGATAAAGAATCTAGCAAAATTTTAGCTATCGGAGCCGAGGCTAGGGACATGTTAGGAAGGACACCCGCTAGTATTTCAGCCATAAAACCAATTGAAGATGGGGTCATTGCTGATTATAAAATCGTCGAAAGTATGTTTAAGTTTTACCTCAGGAAGGTTTATGGTAGATGGATTTTCTTTCCTCCTTACCTTATGATCTGTATACCCACGGGGGGAACCTCAGTGGAAAGAAGAGCCGTGGTGAATGCCGCTATTCAAGCTGGATCTAAGAAAGTTTTCCTTATCGAGGAGCCCAAAGCTGCAGCTATAGGAGCAAATTTAGACATTACTAAACCGAAAGGAAATATGGTAGTTGATGTGGGCGGAGGAACTACCGATATTGCTGTACTTTCCCTGGGAGATATCGTTGCCGCCGAGTCACTTCGTACAGGTGGCAACAGACAGGATCAAGCTATTGGTAGGTACATGAGAAAACACCATAATCTGGCTCTGGGAGAAATTACCACCGAATATATAAAAACTAAAATAGGCTACGCCATTTCACCCCCTAAGAAAGAAAAATTCGAAGTAAGGGGTAGGGATCTAGTGACCGGACTACCCAAAAGGGTTAAGATCAGTGCTGGGGAGATCTCCGAAATTCTGTCTGAGCCTTTATCTTCCATTGTGGAAGGAGTGAAGGCAGTTCTGGAAAAGACGCCTCCAGAGTTAGCGGCAGATATAATTGAGAGAGGCATTATCCTCACCGGAGGTGGAAGTCTATTGAAAAATTTCCCTCAGCTGATAGAGAAAACAACTGGTGTCAAAGCTCAACTAGCCGATGATCCCCTCTCTTGTGTAGCCATTGGGACAGGAAGAGCTCTGCAAAGTATAGATCTACTAAAAGAGGTATATTAATAGTGGAGAAGAGGAAAACTAGATTTGTCTGCCAGAATTGTGGTTATCTCTCTTTTAAGTGGCTTGGTCGATGTCCTGAATGTGGTGAATGGGACAGTATCTCTGAGGAGAAGCTGAAAGAAGGAGTTTTCACCCGTGGTCTCTCTCTTACTCCTAGCAAGCCTGTGGCTATAAAGGAAATTGAAAGATCTACCCTGGCGCGCTATTTGAGTGGAATAGATGAATTTGATCGGATCCTGGGAGGAGGAGTAGTTCCCGGGAGCTTGATATTAGTGGGAGGCGAACCTGGCATAGGAAAATCTACCCTCTTGCTTGAGATAGCGAACAGACTCAGCTCCCCAAAATCTCTGGTTCTTTATATTTCGGGGGAGGAATCCATAGAGCAGAACAAATTAAGGGCTACAAGGTTAGGAATAGACTCGGCCTATCTTTATGTTTCCTCAGAAACTAATTTGGAAGAGATCACTCAGCAGATTAATGATTTGGAGCCTAAGATAGTCATTATAGATTCCATACAGACTGTCTATAGAGAGGATTATAGTTCTGCTCCCGGTTCTGTTTCTCAAGTAAGAGAATCCACTGCCTATTTAATGAAGTTGGCCAAGCAGAAAAAGATAACTATCTTTTTGATAGGCCATGTCACCAAAGAGGGAGCCATTGCCGGACCTAGAGTCTTGGAGCATATTGTAGATACAGTTCTTTATTTCGAATCGGGGAAAGATTATCGATACCGAATCTTGCGGGCAGTAAAAAACAGATTTGGACCTACTTCGGAGATCGGGATTTTTGGAATGGAAGAAGATGGCATAAAAGAGATCCTTGATTCCTCCAAGCTCTTTTTAGGAGACCCTTCTCTGGATAGAGATGGCTCAGGCACAGCAGTGGTACCAACTATAGAAGGAAGTCGAAGTTTCCTGGTAGAAATTCAAGCTCTGGTAACCTCTTCAACTCTCGCCATTCCTAGAAGAGTAACTCAGGGAATGGACTATAACAGGCTTTGTCTATTGCTAGCGGTACTAGAAAAAAGAGGGGGAATGCGTTTTTATAATCAAGATGTTTACCTGAATGTAGCCGGAGGAATGAGAGTAGATGAACCGGCTTGTGACCTGGCTATAGTCTTAGCTATCGCTTCCAGTTTCAAAGATAAGCCTTTTTTAAAGAGAGCGGTAGCGGTGGGGGAGGTAGGCCTGGCCGGAGAAATTCGTCCAGTAGAATTCATGGAAAAAAGATTAAGAGAAGCAAAGAAACTAGGATTCAGCCAATGTCTTATTCCTTATTTTGGATCAAAGGAGATAAAGATCCCCTCTCAAATGAAGCCCATCAAAGTAAGGAGCGTCAAGGAAGCATTGGAAAGAGGAACCAAGGAGCTTTAGATGCCCAAAAATAAGAAAATCAAGGGAAAGAACTTCCTTAAATTCCTTAAACTGGTATCTCCTGGAACATCTCTGGGACAGGGGCTTAAGATAATCCTTCAGGCCGGCACCGGTGGATTGATCGTGGTTGGAGATACAGAAAAGGTGCTTAGTGCTATTGAGGGAGGCTTTAAAGTAGATTGTTACCTTACCCCAACTTCTCTAGCTGAGCTGGCTAAGATGGACGGAGCAATAATTTTGTCTGAAGATATAAAAAGGATACTGTACGCTAATACTCAACTGGTCCCTGATTATCTTATCCCCACAGGTGAGAGAGGAACCCGTCATCGGGCGGCTGAACGAATGACTAAGCAGACAGGTTGCCCAGTAATTGCTATTTCTCAGTCTCGCCAAACAATTAGCCTTTATCAGAGGGATATGAAATATGTTTTAAAAACTCTGCCAGAGCTTATAAGCAAGGCAAATCAAGCTCTGCAGACTCTGGAAGGATACCGAGCTACTTTCCATGAGGTTTTAATGCAACTGGAGCTTCTGGAATTTCAGGACGAGGTAAGATTACTAGATGTTGCAAAGACTATTCAGAGAGGTCAGATAATAAAAAAAATAAAGGAGGAAATAGAAAGATACGCGGTAGAATTGGGGGAGGAGGCACGACTGATAGAGATGCAATTAAAGGAAATAATAGGAAACGCTTTGCATGAAAATAGGCAAATAATAAAAGATTATGCTAAAAAAGATTATGAACAAGCTTTTCGGGAACTGCAAGAGATAAGTATGGAAGAGCTGCTAGATTCAACCAACATCACCAATGCATTAGGCTATAGGACAAGTTCTGAAAATCTCGATTTATCCGTCTCTCCCCGGGGATATCGGATTTTGTCCAAGGTTCCTCACCTGCCTTCCGCGGTAATAGAGAATGTGGTAAAGGCTCTGGGGGATCTGCCAAGTATTATGAACTCTACTGTCCTGGAGCTAACGGAAATCAATGAAGTGGGAGAAAGAAGGGCTAATTCCATAAAGCGAGAATTGGAAAGGCTAAAAGATAGAGCTTTATTAGTCAAACGTTAAGAAAACTGTCCACCGCAAAGATCGCAGAGTACGCAGAGATGAATCAAAAAGAAAAACTTAATGAAATAACAGAAAAAAATTATTAATAGTTTTCCTGATTCTTAGCGTTCTCGGCGTGCTCCGCGGTGAAATATGATAAGGCTGAATAGTTACAAAAAGACAAGATAGTTACGGAACCTCGTAACTACCAAGGAGATAAAATTTATGAAGATGGAGCAGCTTAGATTACGTATTTTGTTTGTTATATTAGTGGGGGTTATCTGCTATGGAGTAGCATATAACCTGAGTTTTGATCCATGGATGCCCACTCTGGTAGGGGGATGGATAGCAACACTCGTGGTTATTGCTGAACGAGGCTTAATTAGGGTTTCCATAAGAGGGCTTATGGTAGGAGGACTTGGTTTGGGGATAGGGGTTCTCCTGGCCAATCTTTTGGCCTATCCTATTCTTTTAATTGATCCTCTAAAACAACTTGCCCCTTTTATCCTTCTTTTAATTAACGTGATATTTGCTAGCGTTGGATTAACTGTGGCTGTGAAAAGAGAAGAGGAGATAACCGATTTTTTATCTCGCCTCAGCGGGAAGAGAGGCCAAATTCGGCAGGCAAAATATAAGATCCTGGACACTTCTGTGATAATCGACGGGAGAATAGCTGATCTCTGCGAGGCAGGTTTCATCGAAGGGACCCTGGTCATTCCTAACTTTATCCTCAGTGAACTTCAACAGGTCGCCGATTCCTCGGCCTCTACCAAACGAACTCGGGGTAGAAGAGGCCTCGATATGGTAAATAGACTCCAGAGCCAGGAGAATATCCCCATGCAAATTATAGACAAAGATTTCCCTGATATACCCGAAGTGGATAGTAAACTACTTCAACTGGCTAAAACAATGGGAGCAGATATAATTACCAATGATTATAATCTAAAAAAAATAGCTAAAATTCAAGATGTAAAAGTTTTGAACATAAATGAAGTAGCTACTGCCTTGAAACCTGTTCTTTTACCAGGAGAGAGCCTGAGGATCAGCATCCTTAAAGCGGGAGAAAATCCCAATCAGGGAGTTGCCTATCTAGAGGACGGAACAATGGTAGTGATTGAGGGAGGAAAAAAGCACATTGGTAAGGAGATGGAGGTCTTGGTTACCTCTGTTCTTCAGACCACCACAGGCAAAATGATATTTACTGAAATAAAGGATGAGACCAGCAAGGAGAGAAAGAGAAGAGTTAAGGGAAAGGTGAATTGAGAGTTGAAGTGGTCATTGTGGCGGCGGGAAAAGGGGCAAGATTTGGTGATCTTCGCCCTAAACAGTTCTGTCTTCTGGGGGGAAAGTTTCTTCTTTCCTGGACTATAGAAAGATTCGAAGAATGTAAATTAATTGATAACATTATCCTGGTTGTTCCCCCGGGGATGAGCAAATATGTAAAGGAGACAGTGATTTCTTCATCCGGATACAAAAAGGTCAAGGCAATAGTAGAAGGAGGCAAAGAGAGAGGTGATTCGGTTTTTGAAGGGTTGCAGGAGGTGGATACCACCACGAATATTGTCCTTATTCATGATGGAGTTCGTCCACTAATAAGCTGTCATCTTATAGAAAGAGTAATTGATCAGGTAAAAGAATATAAGGCGACGGTTCCAGGAATTCCTCTGAGAGAAACGGTAAAAGAGACAGAGGAAGGCAATGTGATAAACAAAACCTTGAATAGAAAAAGGCTTTACTCTATTCAGACCCCCCAGGGATTCAGAAGAGACTTGATCTTGAAGGCCTATGAGGAAGCCAAAAAGGAAGGACGGTGGGCCAGTGATGATGCTGGTCTGGTAGAGAGATTAGGAGAAAAAGTTAAAGTAATCCCAGGCGAAGAGACAAACATTAAAATTACCACTTCTCTAGATTTAAAATTGGCTGAGATACTATTAAAAGACAGTATCTAGTATCTCGTATCTAGTATTTCGTAAAAAAAATGACTGAGAAGACTAGAAATTTCAGGGATTTAATAGATTCTATTGCTAACAAAGTTAATCAAAAAACTTGGTTAATTGTTTTACGAGATACGAGATACGAACAACGAGATACGAGATGATGCGGGTAGGTATAGGTTATGACGTACATCCTCTGGTAAAAGGAAAGAGGTTCATCCTGGGAGGAGTAAATATTCCTTATTCTATGGGTCTATCTGGGCACTCAGATGCTGATGTTCTTGCGCATAGCATTGGAGATGCCCTCTTAGGTGCGGTTGGGAAAAAGGACATAGGCTCTTTTTTTCCTGACAATGACCCTAAGTTCAAGGGGATCTCCAGTCTAATTTTGTTAAAGCAGATTCTCCAGCTTCTAAAAAAAGATGGCTTCCGGGTAAATAATCTCGATTCTACTCTAGTAGCTGAAGAGCCTAAACTTTCCTCTTACATTTCCCGCATGAAAAAAAATATCGCTCATGTTTTGGAAATGGAGCCCGAAAAAATCGGGATTAAAGCTACTACCTCGGAGGGACTAGGATTTTTGGGTAAAAAAAGAGGAGTCTGCTGCTGGACAGTAGCCAGCGTAAAACAAGTTTCCTAGGGTTGGAGGACACAATTCAATTGTGTCCTCATTAGTAGGAGGAATAAATTGCCTTTGAAAGTATATAATACCCTGACCAGGAGGAAAGAGGAGCTCGTACCCTTTAAGGATAAAGAGATTAGGATGTATGTCTGTGGGGTTACTCTCTATGATGAGTTACATTTGGGACATGCGAGAGCTGCGGTAGTATTTGATGTAATTAGGCGTTATCTGGAACATCGGGGATATAAAGTAAATTACGTAACCAATTTTACTGATGTAGATGATAAGGTCATCAATCGGGCCAAAAGTTTAGGAACCTCCATTTTTGATCTGAGCCAAAGACTTATTAAGGAATATTTTCAACAGACGGAGCTCCTAGGAGTGAAAAGAGCAAATAGCTATCCTCGCGCAACCCAACATATAAAAGAAATAATAGATCTAATTAAGAAACTGGAGGCTAAGAACCTCGCCTATGTTCAGGATGGAGATGTTTTCTTTCGAGTAAGGGGATTCCCCTCTTACGGGAAACTATCCGGTCAAGATCTAAAAGAGTTGTCGGTGGGGGCAAGAGTCCAGGTGAACGAAAGAAAGGAAGATCCTTTGGACTTTGCTCTCTGGAAAAAAGCGAAAGAGGGAGAACCTTTCTGGGATAGCCCTTGGGGGAAAGGAAGGCCCGGTTGGCACATTGAGTGTTCTGCCATGGCTATGAACCTCTTAGGGGAAAGCATAGATATTCATGGGGGAGGAGAAGACTTAATCTTTCCCCATCATGAGAATGAAATTGCTCAATCTGAGGCAGCTTCGGGGAGGAGATTCGCTAAGTATTGGATTCATAATGGCTTGGTAAAGATGAAAGATCAAAAAATGGCAAAGTCAACCCGGAATGTCTTCACACTCTCTCAGGCTCTTCAAGATTACGACGGAGAGGCCATAAGACTTTTCCTCCTTTCTGCTCATTACCGGAGTCCTCTGGATTATCATGAAAATAGTCTAAAGGAAGCTAAATCCTCCCTGGAGAGAGTTTATAACATTCTAAAACGGTTAAAAGAAATAAAGGAAGAGCAATCTCAAAAAATTACTGACCCCAACCTGAAATCTGTCGCAGAGGATCTTTCGTCACACTTAAAGAAGATGGAGACAGAGTTTATCCAGACCATGGATAACGATTTTAATACTCCCAGTGCTCTATCCTTCATTTTTGAGGCAGTTAAAAAGGCCAATTTATTACTAAGAGAAGGCCAGTCTTTGGATAGAAACTCTCAGCAAGTTCTCTTAAAAACGAGAGAAAAAATTAAAAATCTGGGGGATATCCTGGGACTCTTTCAGAAAGAAGAAAAGAAAAGGTTGGGAAGAGAAGAGGAACAGTTAATAGAGATTCTAGTTAATGTAAGAGAGAAATTACGAGAGAAGAAAGACTGGAAACTTGCTGATGAGATAAGAGAAAAACTGGATGAGCTGGGAATTGA
>DAOVGK010000036.1 GCA_030672445.1 Candidatus Aerophobota bacterium | reverse complement strand
TTAAGAGAGATGTCAGGAAGACTTGAAGAGATGCCCGGAGAAGAAGGATATCCCGCCTATCTTCCTTCAAGATTGGCCGAATTCTATGAGAGAGCAGGAAGGATCACCTGCCTGGGACGCGATGAGCGAAAGGCAAGTTTGAGCACCATTGGAGCAGTATCACCTCCAGGAGGGGATCTGTCTGAACCAGTAGTTCAGGCTACTTTAAGAGTGGTAAGGGTTTTCTGGGCCCTGGTGGCTGAACTAGCTTATCAGCGTCACTTTCCAGCTATACATTGGCTGCGCAGCTATTCCCTCTATCTGGATGAGCTGAAGGGATATTTTGCACAAGAAGTGGCTGCTGATTGGATGGACCTAAGAAGAAGAGCCATGGCCCTTCTTCAAAAGGAAGATGAGCTAAGGGAAACGGTGAGGCTGGTAGGCCTGGATGCCTTGTCTAATCAAGACCGAATAGCTATGGAGACAGCCCGCTCATTGAGAGAGGACTTTCTGCAGCAATTTGCTTTTCATCCCATAGATACCTACACTTCCATTAAAAAACAGTACTTGATGCTCAGGGTGGTTCTAAATTACTATGATGAATGCATAACCGCCTTAAAAAAAGGCGCGGTTTTAAAGAATCTTACTTCTCTTCCCGTAAGAGAAGATATTGCTAAGGCCAAGTATATTCCCGATAAAGAAGTAGAAAGAGAGATGGAAAAGATCAATCAAAAGCTTAAAGCAGAGGTTAATGAGTTGATAACCAAAACTGGGGGCACAGTGTGAGAATCAAAGAATATACCACGGTAAAAGAGCTCACCGGTCCGCTAATGCTGGTAGATAAAGTATCGGATGTCTCTTACGAGGAACTGGTAGAGATAGAACTTTCTAATGGTGAAAGGAGGCGGGGTAGAGTGCTGGAGGTAACCTCCGAGGCAGCTCTAGTGCAATTATTTGAACGGGCCACCGAATTAGGAGTCAAGGGAGCCCAGATAAAGTTTCTCGGTAAGGGAATCCAGTTAGGAGTCTCCGAGGACATTCTAGGAAGAGTATTTGATGGATGGGGTAGACCCCGGGATGATGCTCCACCCATCATACCTGAGGAAAGGCTAGATATAGGGGGAAGGCCAATAAATCCTGAGGCTCGAGCCTACCCAGTTGAGTTCATCCAGACAGGAATATCAGCCATTGATGGCCTTAATACTTTGTCAAGGGGGCAGAAACTACCCATCTTCTCTGGAGCCGGCCTGCCCCATATACAGGTTGCCGCTCAAATCGCTCGACAAGCCAGAGTTTTAGCAAAAGAAGAAGAATTTGGTGTAGTCTTCGCTGCTATGGGCATAACCTTTGAGGAGGCAAATTTCTTTGTCACCGATTTTGAAAGATCAGGTGCTATCGAGAAAACTACGCTTTTTTTGAACCTTGCCGATGACCCGGTAATTGAGAGGATCTCCACTCCCAGAATGGCCTTAACCTGCGCTGAATACCTGGCCTTTAAAAAGGGGATGCATATCCTGGTTATCTTAATTGATATGACTAACTACGCAGAGGCTCTGCGGGAGCTATCTGCAGCCAGGAGGGAGGTCCCGGGAAGAAGGGGATACCCGGGCTACCTTTACACAGATCTGGCTAGCATTTACGAGCGGGCAGGTAGAATCAAAGAAAAAGAAGGCTCCATTACCTTAATTCCCATTTTAACTATGCCTGATGATGATAAAACCCATCCCATTCCTGATCTTACCGGGTACATCACCGAAGGGCAGATAATACTCCAAAGAAATCTTCATCAAAAGGGGATCTATCCCCCCATCAACGTTCTTCCCTCTTTATCTCGTTTAATGGATGAGGGAGTAGGGGAAGGCAAAACCCGGGAAGATCATCGGGAACTTTCCAATCAACTTTACGCTGCCTATGCTCAAGGTATGGAAATCAGAGAACTGGCCCTGGTTATGGGAGAAGCAACCTTGAGTGAGATGGATAAAAAATATCTTCAATTCGCTGATGAATTTGAACAGGAATTTCTCTCTCAGGAGGAAAATGAAGATAGGGAGGTAGGGGAGACTCTAGATCTTGGCTGGAAGCTTCTCAGAATGATTCCTACCCCGGAGTTAAAAAGAGTGAGGGATGAGTTTATAGGAAAATACGGCCATCGAGACTCCAAGGAAGAGTGAGGTTCTAACTTGCCTGAAATTCTGCCGGTCAATCCCACCCGGATGGAGCTTCTAAAACAGAGACAAAGGCTAGTCATGGGTCGAAGAGCCCATGACCTTTTAGAAGACAAAAGAGATGAGTTAATCCAAAAGTTCCTTCCCCTGGTTAAAGAAGTACGGGAACTGCAAGGTACGGTTAGGCAAGAATTAGAAAGGATTTATGCCGATTTTCAGATGGCCAAGATGCTCAGCTCCGAAAAGGAGATAGAAGAAGCTCTTATGTGGACAGAGATGCGAATAGATGTGGAAATCTCAGGTTATACCCTTATGAAAGCTCCTCAATACCAATTAATAGCCGAGGGAGAACCCTTGTCTTATGGTTTTTATGGAACTAACTGGAAGCTAGATCTTGCTTTGACATCGTTTTTGGATCTTGTTCCCTCGCTGCTTCATCTGGCTGAGAAGGAGAATGAGGTTGAGAGGCTGGCTAAAGAAATAGAGCGAACTAGAAGAAGGGTAAATGCCCTCGAGTATATCTTCATCCCCAGGGTAGAACAGACGGTAAAGCACATAACTATGAAGCTTGAAGAACGAGAAAGAGCACATATCATTAACCTTATGAAGATAAAGGAAATGATGGAAAGAAGTTCAGCTTTTTAAGGGAGTCTCCTGGCCAATATTTCCTTTTTTATGAGTCTGGCAACTCGCTCTGCTGCTCTAAAGCCTCCCATTCTTTCCTGGCCAATTTTTACCATTTCCTTTAACTCTCTGGGATTCTTCAGAAGAAGTGAACAAACCTTATCAGCTACTGCCTCCCCGTTTCTATCCACTATAGAGATAGCTCCTCCTAAAAGAGTTCGCTGGATGCGTAAAAACTTCTCCGTAACTTGGGGACCCCTCCCGGGGAAACTCACCACCGGTTTTCCCAGACCGACCGCCTGCTCGTTACCCATGCCTGATAGACCAATAATTACCTGTGAGTGACTCAGTAGGTCAGCAAATTTGCCGCCAATTATTTTAATAATCGGCCCCTGAGGGAAGACCAAATGGGCAATTAGGCCACTTTCTTGTCGAGAGGAGCTAATCTTAGTTATCTTCCATTCACCCTCTCTGGAAGCTACTGAGGCCAGTTTTTCTAAACTAAGGGAGGCCGGTAAGGCAAGGAAAAAATAAACTCTGCCTGAAAAAGAAACTCTTTTCTCAATTGAGATCACCGCATCTAAAATAATGGGAAAATTACCATAAGCATCCCTTTTACTACCAGGAAGAATCCCGACCACATATGCATCTTTTTCTATCCCAAAATCCTCACCGGTCATCTTTAAACAGTCCATCATTACATTCCCCACATAGGTAGCTCTAACCCCAAAATCTTGAAGGGAGCGGGTTGTGAGTTCATCTCGGGGAAGAACCAGATGACAACTCCTTTTGATCAACCACTTTTCTATTCCGTAATGCTGCTTTAGTCCTTTAGCATAATCTGATTTTGCCGTAGGGAGAAAAATTATGGGTTTTTTGACAAAAAGGGAAGAAAGCAAAATTAGAAAGACATCACCTACACATACGACCAGGTCAACAAGGTCTCGCTCGCCTCTCAAAACATCTATCTCCTCTTTAAACCATCCCAGCCAGCCTGAAATTATATCCCTGGCTAAATAAAGCGGATTAACCCCTACAAAGCCGCCACTGGGTGTTATTTTACGAGGCCCGAGAATTAATATCCCCAGTGGCTCATAAGCCCTGCCCTCTCCCACCAGAGGCAGAGCTTTAATTTCTATCCGGGGCACTTCATTGACAAGTTTTTCAATTATGGCTGCTGCAATCAAATCCTCAGCATACCCATTAGAAAGAAAAAGAATCCTTTTTTTCTCCATCAGACAGTATACCCCTCTTTAAAAACCTTCAAGCTTTTTCCTGGCGAGAGGAATGGACCCTCAAAAGTCCCATTCCCAGACCTATTATCACCCAGAACAATAGTCCCACCGGAAAAATGTCAAGGAAAGTCTCTACCGTTCCATGAATTAAAGCAGCCAGGATGGAAAAAGTGCAGCCAGCAATTATGCCACCGGCGGCAAGAAAAGAGTGTCTTCGTAAATATCTTATACAGCTATGTAAAAAAATGACTATAACTAACAAAAGTGATGCTAATCCTACTATACCTAATTCACAGAGATAATCGAAGTAGAGACTATGAGCGGTAAGAACGGTCGATCGACCAGGAGTTTCCCTCCAGAATTGTGGTCTGCCTGATTCGTTAACCAGCTCAAAACCCGGGTTAGGCATCATTTTCTCTGCATCTAATATTGTCTTTTCTCTTTTCCCTTTTGAAATGCGGGAGGATGACTCTATCAGTCTAAGATCATCAAACCAGACGCTTCCCTCCCCCTGCCTTTTAGCCAGTTTTATCCTCATATTTAGTGTACCAGGAGGAGTATAAACTTGTGTCTTTTTTAATCCCCAGGAAGAGCCGGCATTAACAACTCCCCACTCTCTCGCTATAACCTTGTTCTTATCATTTAGACACTCCAGAGTAAGGAAGGTATTTCCATCTTCTATCTTTTCCGAAGAGACTATATCAGACCTTACATATGCACTTAAAGTATAATATCTTTCAGCTTTTACCGGCACATCCTGCCAGAGCCAGCTCCAGGCCACGGTAGCCTGTATGCATCTTGTCCCTTCATAAGAATTCATGGTGTCAACAATCCATTCTCTCCCGGGACTCTCTCTCCAGGATACCAACTTATAGGTACCCAATCCCGATCCAACCAGTGGATAGCCCTTGAATATGCGAGGTACTATCTCTTTCCAGGTGTAAACTCTACGGCTGGGACTACCATATTTAGGGATGGTCTTGATTATCCACCCATAATTAAAGAAAGCAAAAATAAAAAGACCCGTCATAACAATGAGAAAAACTTTCCAGTTCTTGATAAGAAGAATTACCATTATTACCGCAAAAACTGCCGCCATCCCTCCTAAAGACCTGGTTAATGCTAAACAGACAAGGCCTAGAATGAGGAGAATTCCTGGCAGGATTTTTCTTTTTAGCTCTTTTTGAACCAGTAAGGAAACAAAAGAAAGGGGAAGAATAAGGTCCAAGTATTTGGCAAACTTGTTAGGATTGCCCAAAGTTGAGCCAAGACCTTCTTTTGCATGTAAGCCGATGGTTAAAAAACCGATTTTATAATCCAACTCAATTCCAGCCAGATATTGAACTATTCCAAAAGCAGTAATTACTAATCCCGAGAGGATAGCTACTCTCAATATTTTCTCTGCTCTGTCCTCATTTCTCACATTACCAGCTATAAGAATACAGGATAGAGGATAAAAAATGAAAAGTGCGAAAGCACCAGAACTTAAGATTTTATCAACAGAGAAAATTACGGAAAGCCCTACTGCGAAGATGAAACCCCAAAGAGCCCATCCAAAAATCCTGGGTTTAAAATTCAAAACCCTCCTTAAATTTTCCTTGCGGAACCAGAGGATTAATGCCACCAATAGAGCCACATAGCTAGCCGGAGACAAAAAAGGTAAGAAAAATATAAAAAAGAAAATAGACTTATCCATTGCTTTATCAAGTTTTTCGCCACTTAGCATTTCATACCTTCACGCCAACCCTTAAGGTAATAATGAGAGGTTATTAATTTCACCAGCGAACTAAACAGCCAATTTGGACGGTGTCTTTCAGCAAAGACCAGAATTTCTCTACCCTTTTTATTCTTGTCTATCCATTCACCTATAAAGGCCAAGAGAAATAGGGGGTTGCATCGGGTGGCAAGTCTCACACTAAGGTGGGGGTGTTTGCGGTAATACAGAGCTCCACTTGCCCCCCGCATTTTCTCCTTTTCACAAAGAGAAGGTAAATCAGAGAGGCTGTTTTTCTTAAAATGATATCCCAGAGCATGCCGATTTTTTTTGCATTTTAGCCCTGCTTTTCTTAACCTATAGCCTAATTCTGGATCCCCCCAGCCATAGGCTAATAGATCCTCATCAAACCCCCCCACTTTTAAGAGATGTTTTCTGGCTACCGATACGTTGGCGGTATCAAATGGTGAAAGAGAAAAGTCAAAGACACCTTTTCTCTTTTTCCCTATTTGTTTAAAACTGAACACCCGAATTAATTCACCATTAACTATAACATCCGGGTATTTTTTGTGATAATTCATGTGCTGTTTAACGAAATCGGGCACGACTACTACATCGCTGTCAGTAAAGATGATATATTTGCCCTGTGCCTTTCTTATTCCTCTATTTCGTGTCTTCTGTACGCCCATCCTTTTCTCATTTCTCAAATATTTCAATTTGCAAGAAGGAGAGAAAGACTCTATCATAGTTCTGGTATCATCGGTCGAGCCATCATCAATGAGGATTATCTCATATTTATCCTTGGGGTAACTCTGATTAAACAACGCCTCTAGTGATTTTTTCAGGATCCAGCACCGATTATAGGTAGGGAGGATAACACTTACCTCAACCATCGTTCACATCCTCAATTTCTGCTTCGCTAGTCCTTCTTTTAGACCCTCAGCATAGGCATGGATAAGGTAGAATTTGGTCAAAAATGGCCGCTGGTGAAAAACCTCTATATCCTTATCCATCAATTTCTTAAAAGGAATCAACCTATCATACCAGAGGTAACGGAATCTCACCTGACGCCTGATCTTCTTCAGCGGATGTTTACGGTAAAAAATCACTGCATTTATTCCTCTTTCCTTTTCTTTCTTAAGAAGTTGGCCAAAATCATCTAAAGACCCTTTTTGCTTAAAATGAAAAACATAGGCCCTTCTATTCTTTTTCCTCCTTACTCCCATTTTCCTGAGCCGAAAGCCCAGTTCTCTATCTTGCCAGCCAAATTTCTTGCCAAATTCTTCATCGAACCCACCCGCTTTAATTAAACTAGTCCTCTTGCAGGAAGTATTGGAGGTGACAAAAGTCGCCCCAAAGAAATCAAGAAAAGCAAGAAATCTCTTTTTCTTATCATTAAATAGATTGTCAATTCTATCTGTATTTATTGCAGGACCATCAACTATTACATTGTCGTATTTTTTATGATATCTCATGTGTTCCCTGACAAATTGAGGAGGGCAAAAAACATCATCGTCAACAAAAATTATCACCTTGCCTTGGGCATGGTTAATTCCAAGATTTTTAGCTTTACTCGGTCCTCGTCTTTCTTTGTGCTTTAAATATTTTAGGATGCAGGAAGGGTTTTTCCCTTTCACCATCTCCTGAGTGCCATCACTTGAGCCATCGTCAACGATGATGATCTCGTATTGATCCTTGGGGTAACCCTGACGAAATAAACACTCAAGGGACTTTTCTAGTATGTCCTTTCTATTACAGGTAGCAATGACTATACTCACCTTCATCAAAACAGCCTCACTTTATATTTTCTCATACCATCTCTTAGACCCTGAGCATAGGCATGAAGCAGTTTCCATTTTATAAGTAAGTTCAGCCACCACCGGCTACCCTTCTTGGCGGCAAGCAAAATTAGCCTTTCTCCAAGGTCTTTGTCTATCCATCCAATTAGTTTATCAAAGATAAGACTTTGCGGCCTTATACCAAATTTTATGGTTAAACCAGGGTGTTTTTTGTAGTATAGAACAGCGTTTCTCCCTTGCTCTCTTTTCTTTTCACATAAAGAGGGCAGATCAGACAAACTAATTTTTTTCTTATAGTGATAGACAATAGCATTAATATTCCTCTTTGCCTTAAGGCCCAGTTTTTTAAGTCTTAATCCCAATTCCCAGTCATGCCATCCAAATCCGGTAAATTCCTCATCAAAACCTCCTGCCAAAATTAAAAATTTTCTCTTCACCGACAGATTCGAAGTAATAAACGAAGGACCTGAAAAATCAAAGAGCCATTTTTTAACTTTTCTTCTATCTCTGTCGTCAAATACATTATCTAAATTATCAGTTCTAACTGTGGGACCGCTAACCACAACGTCGCTAAACTTTTGATGAAATTTCACATGTTCGGTAATAAAATTCTGGGGAGTAAAAATGTCTGAATCAACAAAAATTATTATCTCACCCCAAGCCTTTTCTATTCCCAAGTTACGGGCAAAGTGTGGACCACATTGTTTTTGATATAAGTATCTCAAGCTAGCCCCAGACCCCATCTTGGACTTAACCATCTCTTGGGTGCCATCGGTTGAGCCATCGTCAACGATGACAATCTCGTATTGATCCTTCGGGTAATCCTGCAGGATCAAATAATCAAGAGTTTTAGCCAGTATCTCCTTTTGATTATGGGTGGGAATGACTATGCTTACCTTCATCATCTAAAGTGCTTATCGATAAGGCTCTGGTAGATCGCCTCAAGCCTTCTCACCTGTTTAAATAAATTGAACTTCTCCTCCACAACCTTTCGCCCTTCCCTTCCTAAATCGTCCCAAATTTCTGGATGGGCTATAAGGTAGTCGAGTCGATTTACCAGTCCATCAGCATCCTTTTCAGGGACTAAAAAACC
>DAOVGK010000078.1 GCA_030672445.1 Candidatus Aerophobota bacterium | reverse complement strand
TCATAGCTCATAGTTCACGAGGGGTAGAACTTTATAACAGCTTGATTTATCAAATTCACAAAAGTAGTCTGTCCCTTTTGTTTATCTCACTGCTATCAGCCATGAGCTATCAGCGATGAGCTATTCAAGTCCCTCGATACGTGTATAAATCTTCTGAATACAAATACTTTCCTGCTACTATCAAGAGGGTTTAAGCTCGGGGATGATATTTTTTATAGACCTTTTTCAGTCGTTCCTGGGTTATGTGAGTATAGATCTGAGTGGTAGAAATGTTGGTATGTCCTAGAAGCTCCTGTACAAAACGAAGATCAGCATCCCGGGAGAGAAGATGAGTGGCAAAAGAATGGCGAAGAGTATGAGGGGAGATCTTTTTAGTTATGCCAGCTTTTTGACTGTACTTTTTGATAATCTTCCAACAGGTCTGTCGTGAAAGGCGCTTTCCATAACGGTTACAAAACAAGGGCAGCTTATGGGTGGTTTCTAGGTTTCTTTTTCTCAAATAGTGCCTCACCCATCGGCAAGCTTGCCTTCCCAGAGGAACAATGCGTTCCTTGGAGCCTTTACCCAAGACCTTTACCCATCCTACTTTAAGATTTAAATCAGTGAGGTCAAGATTAACTAACTCTGATATACGAAGGCCAGCCCCATATATAACCTCCAGGATGGCTCTATCCCTGGATCCATATTCTTCATCGACAGAGGGAGCCTCCAAAAGGGTCTCGACTTCTTTCTCGGAAAGAAAAGAAGGGATCTTTCTTCCCAGCCGAGGAGAGCTAATTCCCTCCACCGGATTATGATCAATCTTTCCCTCGGCGTAGAGAAACTTGTAAAACATTCTTATCACGGAGAGTTTTCGATTTAGAGTGGAAGATCCATTCCCTTTTTCTCTTAGGGTGGCCAAATAATTTCCCATCAGGGTCGAATCTACCTGGAAAAAGTCTTTTTTTAGCCAATTTCTGAACTGACAAAGATCTCTTCTATAAGCCTCTAAAGTGTTAGGGGAAAGACCCCTTTCTACCTCCAAATAGCTAATAAAGGACTCAATTAAATTACGAGACAAACTCCTCGCCTTCTCTTAAAGCCTTCTCATTCAGGGAGAGAAGATCTAACTTATCGGCTGAAATCACTTTTTTAAAGGAGTGGACTAAACTTTCCAGCTCAACCACTCCCGTTTTTTTGACCCAGGCTCCCAGAGCAACCATATTGGCAATGCGGGAGCTACCTATTCTCTCGGCTATTTCGTTGGCCGGAATCTTGATTATCTCTGCGTCTTCGCGGAAAAGCTCATCTTTCACCAGAGAGCTATTGATGAGAGCCCTTCCTTTTGCTTTAATGCGAGGAAAAAACTTAAGATAGGAGGGATGACTCATCATAATTGCATTTTGAGGATTAGCCACCACCGGGGAAGCAATAGGTGAATCCGAAACTATCACAGTACAATTGGCGGTTCCTCCTCGCATCTCTGCTCCATAGGAGGGAAAGTAGACCACTTCTTTACCCTCTTTTAATCCGGCATAGGCAAGGAGTTTTCCGGCAAAGATGATTCCCTGTCCTCCGAATCCAGCTATTAAGAGATCTTCGTACATTTCAAATTGCCTCCCGGGCCTTTTTCACTCCTTCCTGGATGAGTCTGTCTAATTGGCTTTGGCTAGAGGCCTCAGCATAAACTCTCACTTTGGGTTCGGTCCCCGAGGGTCGAATGAGAAGCCAGCTATCATCCTTCATGAAGAATTTAACCCCATCGATGGTTTTAATCCGCCTGATGGGTATTCTGCCTAAGGTCAAAGCCGATGAGGAAGAAAGTTTTTTTATCATCTTTGGTTTATTCACTCCTGCCTCGGCAAAATCTACCCTTTTGAAGAAAGAGGCACCAAATCTATCCTCCATTTTTTTCAAAATTGCAGCAAGGGGTGAGCCTATTCTGGTAATCATCTCCACAAAAAGAAGACCCGAAAGAATGCCATCTCGCTCCATGAGATAGCCCCGAAAGCCGTACCCTCCACTTTCCTCACCCCCAAAGAGAATATCCTTTTCTTGCATCTTATCACAGACGTATTTAAAGCCTACCGGTACCTCATCTAAAGATAAGTTAAACTTTCTGGCTATTCTTTCTGGCTGATAACCCAAGGAGACCGTTTTTACAACCCCCCCTCGGAGATTTTTTTCCTCTACCAGGTATAAAAGAAGAAGGGAGAAAACCTGGTGAGGGGTAAGATATTTTCCCTCATTATCTACTATTCCTAATCTATCTGCATCCCCATCAGTGGTTACTCCCAAATCTGCTTCCTCCTTTATTATCTTCCTTTTCAGATCCTCGAGGTTCTCCTCAATAGGCTCAGGATTTATCCCGCCAAATCCCGGATTGTATTTGTGATGAATAGTAATCACCTCACATTTTGATGAAGCAAGGATTCTTTCCACAAGGCCATCTCCGACGCCGTACATCGGATCATGGATGACTTTAAGATGCGCCTTCTTTATTAGATCCCTGTCCAGAAAGGATTCAACCTTCTTGAGATAACCAGGGACCAGATCCTCTCTTTTCAGGAGCCCTTTCTTTTCAGCTTCTCTTAGGGAAATCTTTTTTGGCTTGTGTTTATCAAGGAAGGATTCGATAGCGTTGGTAGTCTCGGGAGGGGCTGAGCCCCCAAAAGATCCCCTGATCTTGACCCCGTTAAACTTAGGAGGATTATGTGAGGCGGTGATCATCACGCCTCCTGCTAAATTCTTGTCCGTTACGGCGAAGGAAACACACTGGGTAGGAATATCCTCTTGAGAAAGCACTACTGAAAGACCGTTACCGGCAAGAATTTGGGTGACTTTTTCAGCAAATTCCCTGGACAAAAAGCGGGCGTCATATCCTACGACTAAGCCTTTTTTCCGGTCTGGCCGGGTTTGGTAGTAATCGGCAATGGCCTGGGCAACTTTAGCTACATTGGCAAAGGTGAAATCATCAGCAATTACTCCCCTCCAACCATCGGTTCCAAATTTAATCTTTCCCACATCTTCATCCTTAATTTTTTAGAATGACTGATAAGGCTATCCTACTACAGCCATCAGAAAATGTCAATTCTGAAGTCCCGAGATATTTCTTGACCGCCCTATAGCTAGATGCTATCATAGGAAAGCTATTGCTCACGCGGGAGTATTAAATGGATGTGGTAGGCCTGGGAGCTCTAAATGTGGATTTGATTTACGAGGTTGACTCCACCCTTTTGGGATTAGAGGCGGGAAGAGAAAGAGTTGGCAGTTATCAAGAGTTCGAGGATCTTTTAAATTCATTAAAAAACAAGGCTAAACTGAGGATAAAAAATGGGGGAGGCTCGGCAGCCAATACCATCTATGCCCTGGCTAAAATGGGATTTTCCTGTGGTTATCTGGGTAAAGTAGGAAAAGATGAGGAAGGAGATTTCTTACTGGAAGGACTGATGAAAGTGGGGGTGAATACTGAAAAGATCAAACGAGAGGGTAGAAGTGGATTATGTGTTGTCCTATTGGGTAAGCAAAAGGATAGAAGTATCATTATCTTTCCTAATACTAACGACACCCTTTCCTACTCTGACCTTGACCCCAAGTATGTAGATGAAGCGGAGTTTTTGCATATGAGTTCCTTCCTGGGTGAGCTACCCTTTGAGGCACAAAAGAGAATTGCCAGGAAAACCAGGGCTAAAATAAGCTTTGACCCTGGCGAGCCCCATGCCAGTAAGGGAATAGAAGAGCTCATTCCCATTCTGGAGCGTACCTTTATCTTCTTTCCTACGCGGAGAGAAGTTGAGATCTTAACTCACCAGGACTATAAGGAGGGATGCAAGGAGCTACTCAAGCTAGGAATAGAAATCATTGCCTGCAAACTAGGAGAAAGGGGCTCCTATATTCTCTGTCAGGAAGAAAAACTAGAGATTCCTCCCCAAAGGGGAAGAATAGTGGATACAACCGGAGCCGGCGATGTTTATGCGGCAGGATTTCTAGCCGGACTTTTAAAAAAACGTTCCCTAGTTGAATGTGGTAGATTAGCTACCCTGGCTGCTTCCCAGAGCATAAGGGGATTCGGAAGGAAGACCTACCCTGATAAGGAGATCTTGTAAAAGGGGACGTGATTATTTTTATAAAACATAAAAGGGGACGTGATTATTTTTACTCTCAAAAGAGTTTTTGCCAGGCTTATGCAGGAGTAGATACTCAGTGAACCCCGCCATTGCGAAGCGAAGCAATCTCGGTAGTCGCCGGTAGCCGCAGGCTTCAGCCTGCGTAAAACCTTAGCCTGCGTTTATACGCACCCTAAAGGGTGCGGCTACCCGCTCTGCTCTTTGCAGTCAACA
>DAOVGK010000057.1 GCA_030672445.1 Candidatus Aerophobota bacterium | reverse complement strand
CATCCCGTGGAACAAAAATAGTAAAGTGTACCATGATGTTCCACCACCCCGGCTGCTTTCCTTTTAGAAATTTTCATTCCGCAAACCGGATCTTTAACCTTACCAAACAACATCTCCCTCACCTCCTCATCAACCTTTTTACCTACCTCTAGGTGGTCTTCTTCTGGTGACCTTTGATCGCCACTTGTACATCTCTCACTAAAGCTTCGGTATATTTCGCCTTATTCTAGTCTCTGACATAGGAATGTCAAGGGAGTAAGAAAAAGGGGACGTGATTATTTTTTGCACAAGCTTTGCTTGACGCCTTTGGGCGATCACACATTCATCCACGGGCAAGCCCGTGGAATTCTGTCCTTCGGGTTGTGTTAGAAAAAATAATCACGTCCCCTTTTTTTGTTTAAAAACAGCGAGCTTCTTTGACTAATTCCTGGCCACTTTTTGCCTTATCTGACAGATCTATCTCCAGATAGGCTGCCTGAGAATTAAAATAAGGTACACCTTTTCGGGAGAAAAGGGTCAGCACCTTTCCCTTATGATTTAGAGAAGTCCCTTCACAGGGCTCGTGACTTCTGATAAGAGTTTTTACTCCTAGTCGGTCTAGAACCTCCCTGGTTATTTTCTCACCGAAGATCCTACCTGCTCCTCTTGGCGAGGGATAACTTTTCGGAGTCTGCCCAGGATCACTCCAGAGAATCTGTTCTAAATATCTTTTGTCGGGATGGTACTGCTGGGCGTAGGCTATATCATCGACCGAAGTGATGCCTTCCGGCAGCCCTCCATGAAGCATCAAATATTTTCCTTTGGCAATGACGCTATGAGGTAGACTGTCAAATAGCTCTCGCAGAGACTCGTAAGTCTTCCTCCATTCGCCTGCGTATCTGGCTCTCAAAAAATATGGCAGATCATGGGGCCGAACTCCTAAATCCTGGGGTCCTTCGTGATTACCTCTTAGAAGAATAACTTTTTCCTTAAATATTGACTTCAGGCTAAGGATGAGATAATAAACCTCAACCGACTCATCTCCCCTATCTCCGTAGTCCCCCAGAAAAACCAGATATTCTCTATCCTGAGGCGAGGATCTCATAAAACCACTGTCCTCCAAGATAAAGATCAGACTTTGAAGATCACCGTGAAGATCCCCCACTACTATGACCCTACCCTGAGAGGGAAGGTACACCAGCCCACTCTCAATTTCTAGCTCGCCGCTCCTTCCTCTGGATCTCTCCTCAATTAACGCGTCAACGCTGATCTTAGCTAGATTAGAAAACTCCTCTGCTGTTGAGGCCGCAGCCTTGCTGGTAAGTTGTGATATCTCCATCTAATCCTCTTTCACCCTAAGGGAAAAATGTCTTAAGGTTTACCCCAAACCAGATTATTTCGTCTTGAATAAATCTAATAAAACTTCTATATTCAAGGGCTCCGGAGTTAAAAAGGCCTCCCCGTATTTTACATTAATTAAAGAACCGTAGAATCGATTTCGAGTCTCAATATCAAAAAGATAATTCTCCATACCTATGGGACGAACCGTGGTTTTTGAGAATTCTTTTCCAAACTGGGAGCGATAGGCCTTAATTGCCTCTAGCTTCCGAGGATAGTATGTACTAATGTCAACCACCAGAGCAGGAGAAACATAATCATGAAGCAAATAGAATAGAAAAAGCCGGGGATCATGAGGGGGAAAACGGCTATTCATTTTCCTCAAGCGACAGTACAGACTGGAATTTCTCACCAACCATCCTGCAGCTCGGTGATCGTTATGACGATCCCCCCAGTAAGGGGCGAGGACAGCCCCAGGTCGATATTCTCTGATAGTCTCGGCAATCAAGACTCTATTTTGGTAGCTATCTTCAACTCTGGTGTCTCCTAAATCGAGATTTTTTCTTACGGTAGTTGCCAGTATTTGAGCTGACTCTGAGGCTTCTCGAGCGATAATCTCTGGACTCGCTTTAGAATTCATCTCCCCTCGAGTAAGATCTATGACCCCTATTTTTTTCCCTGAATCCCTCATTTTAAGTAGCAGCCCTGCGCAGCCCAGTTCTACATCATCGCAATGCGCGCCAAAGGCTAAGATATCTACTTTGGTCATGTCCCTACCTCTCTGACTTCTCTAAAATTGATCATAGAATCAAGAAGGTAGCTTTATCAGTCGGTGCTCACCATAGTCAGATTTCAAAAATTCCCTATAGACACCACCCAAGAAGTCGGGGCCGAATTTTATGAGGTACTCCAATAGATTAATTTTTCGCTCCTGAAGCTCGTTTTCGGGAAAGATGTTGTTAGCTGCTTTGTACACTTGTTTTTCTACAATGAGATTTTGTCTTTTCAAACTCCGGGTTAGTTTATCCTCTAAAGCCCCCATCTCCTTTAAAACTCTTCCCAGCGATGCCCGACAGGAATCTACCAAACTTCCATTTATTTCCAGGGCAGTTTCTTCAATATCCCCGAAGGTGTCCTGAAATCTCTTTCGGCTAGAGTTGAACAGTGGCTTGATTTCTCTTGCTACTAATCTTTTCACCAAAACTCCGGGAGACTTAAGATCAAAGATTTTCAAGTTGTATTTGCGAAGAACCATCAAAACCTTATTTTCAATAACAGTAGCACCGAATCGAGGATAAATCACAGGCATCTCCACACCGAATTCACGGTAAATTTGTCTTAATTGAGTGAAATAAGCTATTTCGGAAGGCCCGGCTACATAAGCATAGGTGGGAAGGATATAATCCTGAGTAATGGGCCTGGTCACAGCGTTAGCACTGAAGGAAAGAGGATTTTTTTCCAAAAGATGGAGGAGTTCTTTTCGGGAGTAGGCGTGGTCCCCTGCCTGGAAATCTCCCTCGTAGACGATCCTCTTTCTTCCCACGAAAAAATTACATAAATTCGGGCTTTTGTGAATAGAGGGAGAATATCCCAGTTCTTTAAGTCTGGCCCCGGTCTCATTCAGGATTTTGCTGCACTTAGTGGGATTATCTATCATTCTTTTAAACAAAGGGATCATCATCTTCCTCAAATACTTAGGCTCTATTAAAATCAAACCATATTCTCCTAAAAGATTAAGCATTGTGCGGGAAAAAAAATCCCCCAGATTTTTAGACTGGTTGGATAAGTTCTGGATTTTCTCTAAAATAGAATCTTTAAACTCAGTATTAGGAGCAAGCTCTTTTATCCTTGATATTGTTTGCCCTATCTTTTCCTGATCCAACTCAACCTCAGAGGCGCTTCCTTCTCCTCTAAGAGGACAATCTATCCTCAAGGGCTCATTATCTTTCATCACATAAATATGATTCATTTCTCTAAGATCATGGTCCTCTGAGGCATTCCAGAAGATAGGAACAAACTGATGCCGGCCGTTAGAAAGTCTCTTAGAAATTATGATTGCCGAAAGGGCCTTATAAATGGTAAAAAGGGGACCCGTAAATAGACCCGGCTGCTGTCCGGTTATTACGGCGAAGTTATTCTCGTTTAGTAAAAGCTTGATATTCTGCATCACTTTTGCAGGAGCATTGAGCATCTGATTGTACTCGGTAAGATTTTTGACTACTTGAGGTCTATCTACCCGGATATCCCTGAAATGCTTGGTGCTAAAGTGAGCAGGAAAAAATTCGGTAATTTTAGGGGAGCAGCGAAGATAGTCCAGAGTTATGGGTTGGGATACTACCCTTCGGGTGGGTAAAACTTTAGCTAACATTGGTATCATCTTGAGAAAAATTTGGATTTGCTCCGGGGTAAAATCTAAGCCTCTCTCTTCTTACGAGAATTTCTTTTCTCAAGCTAGCGGTCTATTTTACCTTATTATGACTTATCGAGAATAATTGTCAATTTGCTCTATCTTTTCTAGAAGCTGGGGAATTTCATCTTCCACTATCTACTCCTCGTAACTTTCCGGGCTAAGTTCTTGAATGAATCTAGATGGCTTCATAATTATTGCCCGACGCCAGCTTCCCCCCATGATAGGGTAGCAATAATAGTATGTCTTTAAGGTGTATTTTTTCAATTGGTGATCTTTTCCCACTTCTCGGGCTCAAACATCATGCCATCACTGGCAGCAATGACCTTTAGGCCAAGTTCTTTTCCTAGCTGTTCGGCCAGTTTCCAGGGCTTAGCTCTTAGTATGGTCATCCCAAAATGAGTCGAAATAGCAACCCGGGGACGTACCTCTCCAATTATCATTTTAGTATCATCCAAACACAGCCAGGCTCCTCCTGAGGCCCGAAGTTGCTTGGATACTACTACTCGAGCCCCAGCAGTACCGAGAAATTTAATGTAGTCCATTAAATTTTCCCCTGACTAAAGCGAAACGAGTCTTTTTTGATATCTTTTAAGAATGAGATATTTTTGGTGGTCATGACAGATTTTTCTGGTCTCTTCTTCTATCTCCTCATCGTGCCTCAGGATACCTTTAAAGTAATAGTAAATACTTAGTATCTCATGAACCCAGGTTCTGTCTTTTTCTGCCTCGGATAGATTCTTATCAATCATAATTTCACCGGTATCTATCCTGACCACTCCTCCAATTTTTCTATCTTTATATGGCCTGAACTGAAACTTATCAAAATCAATATACCTAACCTTAAATGAGGACAAAGTCTGATTTAAGATTCTATCGAATTCAGATGCCTCCATGATTTTTCTCTTCAGGCAATATAGTCAGATATACTGAATTACCTCATCCCATGGTTTTCTCGATTTAGATTCAGGTAAGCCGGCAGGATAGCCAAGAGGGGTCAAGGCTACGGGCTCTACCCCTGGTGGAAGATTCAAAATCTTTTTTATTCCCAAGGGATCAAAAGCTCCTATCCAGCAGGTACCCAGTCCCTCAGCTGTAGCCGCGAGAATGAGGTGGTCCATAGCAATAGCAACATCCACATCCAGATAGCTCTTCCCATCACTCCTTCTCCAGGCTTCGCTGGTTATTCCACAAGCACATATTACCACCGGCGCTGTCCAGAACCAGGGTCGGGAATAGGCTGCCTTTAGTTTTTCTCTCACCTCTTTCTCTCTTACTACTATGAAACGCCAGGGCTGCGCGTTAGTGGCGGAAGGGGCAATTCTCGCTGCCTCTAAAATCCTCTTTAATTTATCCTCTTCCACATCTCGATCCTGATATTTTCTTACACTACGCCTTTTTCTTATCACTTCATAGTAATCCATGTCTTTACCTCCTCGATTATCCGGTCTCAGATTACACAATTCTTACCCAGTGGTCAAATTAAGCTAAAATTAAAAGAAAATTCTCCGAACATCTCAAGGGCTCTACTCTCAGTCATCCAGAAATAGTCCAAGAGGTGAGGGTCAAAAACCAGGAGGTTAACAGCTCATAGGGAAGAGATTATAAGATATAATCCTTAGCGCTGGTCTTTTTCTCTTCGGCGTTGAGCCAGATAATGTATCAGTTTATAATAACTGTCATCTTTATCAGACCGGGATCCGGATCTCTTAGAAGCTTCTTTCTGTTTTTGAATTTCTCTGCCCTTCTTGATGAACCGGGTATAACCCTCTAAAGATTCAGCTTGGAAACCAAACAGAACGTGAGCGCTCGCCTTTAAGGTTGAACCTACCTGGTTTACTAATGACCTCCAGACTTGAGAGGATACGGTCCTTACCCCAATGTCCGCCAGTAGCAAAAGGATGGCCAGGAAGACCAATAGAGACCAAATCTCTTGAGGGGAGGAAAAGGTAATTTTTCTCCTGCGAAAAACATCTTCCGTTGGCGATAAGAACCGACCTCCAGTTTCGCTCACCAGTTGAGTTAAAAGATCCTCATTTAGGGTTAATTTTCTGTACTCAGCGGAGTATGCGACCACCGCTCCGGCAATTTGGGGATCAAGGGATCTATTCTTATCAAAAACACTGATCATATAGGAACCTGCCTCATCGGCGGAGAAAAGAGCCTGATATCGGCCAGGAGCAATCTGGTTCAAAAGAATAGTCTCCTTCTCACCCTGGGGCTTGACCACTCTGGCCTGCAGGGGTAGAAAGTTGACAAACCTTCCCTCTTCGTTAATGGCATCGACGAGAAGATAACCTTTTCCTTCCTTGACTTTGACCAGAGGAAAGAGAATACCCTCATTACGGGGTAAGATCCAGTTGATGAGGTTGGTGAGAACTTCAGGATACGCTGACCAGCTCTGCCAGTTCTTTGACCAGGTGCCATTAAGGTCACAGGTAAGGGCCGCCGCTCTACCTAAACCATAACGCCAGGTAGTCACCAGAGGGTCTTGACGAGGAGAACGAAGGTGCACATGGGAGACCTCCTTGGCGGTTGTAACAACGTACCCCCCTAGGGGGGGAACATTGCTCCAGTCGATTCCTGAAAGAATAGGGCTCTCTTTGCTTACTACGGGAATGAAGGATTCATTCACCGTCAAGGAACGACCAACTCTGAGAGCCTCAGTGGTGAAGATGCGAGGAAGGGATTGAATGTCACTGGTGTAGTAAGCCTTTCCCTTCCCCCATTGGGCAATATTTTTCATTAGTTCTAAGTCAGCATCCTCACCAATGGCCACCGTACTAACCGTGATTTTGGTATTGGCCATCTTTTTGACTATTGACTCAAACTCACCTGCTGACGAGAGGCCATCAGAGAGAATAATGATATGTTTTACCATGCTCTTTTCCTTTTTTAACTTATCAAAGGCCTCTTTCAGAGTCGGAAAAAGGGAAGTACCGCCACCAGCCACCAGGGAGCTCAATTGCCGGGCTATGTTCATTTTGTCAGTCACTGGCTGGAGGGGAACTGTCCATCGAGGGAGGGTGTCAAAGCTTAGAACCCCCAGGTGCTCATACCCGGTTAGTAAATCGGCCACGGCTAGAGCTGCCTTTTTAGCTAGCAATAATTTGGATGGGGATGAGGTCGATCTATCCCGTCCTCTCATCCCCATGCTTCCTGATTTATCAGTTACCAACACCAGGGAAAGATCGGGAACAATCAACTTTTCCCGAGCTCCAGCGTAAACCGGAAGGGCCTCCTCCAGAGTCGTACCTTGATAGGCTCCCAGACCAAAGCTGCTGCTCCCCCCAATAGCCAGGAGCCCTCCTCCTAAATCTCTTACATAACTGGCCAACAGGTTCAGTTGATGAGGAGAAAGTTGAAGGGTGGAAACGTCGTCCAGAATAACGGCATCGTAATCTCGCAGCTCACCAAGTAAAGAAGGGGCATTAGCGGTGGATCGAACCTCCAGTTGAAATTCCAGCCCTCTTAAAAGATCAGGGAAGTTGGGGGTTGTTCCCATCTGGTCGCTCACCAGCAGAAGTTTAGGTTTCCCCTGAACCACGGTATATCCACTGACCTCGTTGTTAGCCGCAATTGTGTCCGCCCAGATGTCAAGAACTGCTTTGTAGGCATAAAACCCTTTCTGATCAAGTCCTTGCTGGAATATAAATACATTCTGGCCTTCCTTCAAATTCACCTTTTCCTCGCTTAAAAGCTGATCGTTACGATAGAGCCTAAGGATTCCCGAACTCTTCTGTAAACTGCTAGCTACAACCTTAATCTTGAATTTTTCCCCGCTTTTTACCCGGTCGGGTGTGATTATCCTTTCCAGCAGAGCCTCCTCCTTTGTGCGAGAGGCAAGAGAAAGCACATCTACTTGAACTCCTTGTTCTCTAAGGGAATTCATCGAAACGCCTGCTCTTCCTGAAGTTTCATTGCCATCGCTCAGCAAGACAATCCTCTTGTGTTCCCCCTCGGGCAAATTGGCTATCGCTAACTGTAGGGCCTGTTCAATATCAGTCTGATGAGGGTTTACCTTGCTGTGGAAGTAGGAAAACCGAAGCTGTGGTTGGGGAAGAGATTCAATCAAGGCTTTCTTTCCAAAGAGGATGATGCCCGCTTGATCTCCTCTCCTTATGCTCTGAAGTGATCTTTGGACATACTCTCGAGCAAACTCCTTGTTGGCTGGGGTTATGCTATCGGAAGCATCGACGAGAAAGAAAACACTCTCACTCCTTGTAGGCAGGCTAATTCTAGCTCCAGCCAGGCTTAGAACGAGCAAACTAAGGATAACCAGGCGAAGAGTCAGGGCAATTTTTTTTCTTAATGGGGAAAGCACCGCGTGGCCTCGAGAGGAAATATACCAGACAAGGGGAAGAATGACCCCGAAAAGAAGAAACCAGGGATAGGAAAATTGGATAAACATTTACCTATTCCTCCTCAGAGGAAAGTGATAGAGATACCATTCGATGAGCAAAAACAAACACGAGATGACTATTAGTAGCGGATAGAGGGAAAATTTGCTGGTTATAACTCTACTCTGGACCTGCTGCTGAATACTCCCGACCGGCCCAGGAAGGTTGACTCGACTAATGAGATTTGATTCCTGGGACTCAACAAGGTTTGCAGCAAAGAGAGTCTCTCCCTTAAATCGGTAGACCCCGGCAATCTTAGTTTGCCAGAAGACTGGGCGACTTTCAATTTTAGATTTATTGATCTGGCGGTGAGGATTGAGAATGGTAACTTCGCTCCTTTCATATCCTGAAGGGATAGGAAAATCCTCACCCGTTTGAATCTGGTAATAATCCGGATCAAAGACCTGGGGATGGAACCATTGAAGAAGATTAAAGATAAAAATGGGAAACCCTACCTGCAGGGGAAAATCGGAATAGTATAAATCAAAGGCAATAAAGACCAAACGCAAATTATCTTTTTGCCAGACCTGCATCAGTGGATACTCAGTGGATCTAACAATCGCTTCACCATTAGGAAGGGTTGGAACCGGTATAGACCACAGCACATTCGTATCATTGAGATTGACAAATCGCAAGAGAGGGTGGTCAGTTTCCCACTCGGTCAGTACAGGATTAACGCGAAGACCTGAATTCTTCGGGAGAAGATCGATAGGAAGGGTACCGATGCATACTACATTTCCCTGGTTCAGGGGAGGAGGGACGATGCCGTCAAAAATGACCAGGTCATAATTGAGTATCTCCTGGGTAGAGGCATTATTCTTTACGTAAAGATTAATACCTGAATAAGCCCTTAAGGCACTCTCCAAGAATAAATTTCCGTGGCTTACCAAAAGGATGTCTAGATTTCTGGGACCACCAAATACAGCATAAGCGATGTTGTCAACGGTAAGGTCATCTCGAGAATAGGAATCGAGCTCTGCCTTTAGAATTGCCTTGGAGGTGACTTTTACCGAATAAACATATTGTCTTTCTTTTTGAGGAGGCAGAGTCAGTTTTTCCTCATTGATAAGTTTTTCTCCCAGCCAGAGCTTGAGGGAAAAAGTCTCTTCTTGAGGAGAAAAATTCCCCACCGCGACCAGGACTTGATAATCCCTTCCCCCAATGGTCCCGGGCCTTATTCTTAAAGAGGTAATCCCCAGGTTACAGGGTGCATCGGTGCTGGAAAGGGCTAATTTCACCCCTGCCGGTACTGAATCTGGACTAAGCTCGAAAGCTCCGTCAGTAAAAAAGATAATGTTTTTCTTAACTTCAGGAGGGAAAAGTGAGATGGCCAATCTCAGGGCTGCGTCTGCGTCTCCTTTTACATCTGAGGCTTTAAGATCCTCCAGTTTCTTTAAAAGAGAGGCTCGGTCATCGGAGAAATTTACCAGCAGCTTGGGCCGATCATCGGCCTGAATCAAAGCTACCCTTTTCTTTCCCGAAAGCTCCTTAATGAGCTCTCGAGCCCTTTCTTTAGCTACACTCAGGCGGTCAGGCACAAGGTCGGTTGCCTGCATGCTTGCCGTAGCATCCATAACTACTACCAGATACTCCTCTTGTTTGCCTTTTATGGTAAGCAAAATCTGGGCTAGGGCCATAATAAGTAAGCCGAGGAAAACGAGCTCAAGAAAAAGAAGGAGCTCGGGTGGGAGTCGCCAACGAAGATGTTGAGCGGGAAGAATTTGGGAAATTTTTTGCCAGAAAAGAGTGCTGGAAACTTTGACCTCTCTTAGTCTGGCCTTTAAAAGATAAAAAAAGAATATCAACCCCAGCAGCGGTAAAAGGTAAAAAGCAGAAGGGTTCAGCACAATCATTTAAGAATCCTCATTTTCCTTAGTCGTTGAAAAATTAACCTAGAAAGAGGCAAGGAGGTCAGGGTCCGCACGTATTTGATCCTATAGTGTTGACAGAAGGATTCCACTCCCTCGAGAAAATCTCTTACTCGCTGTTGGTAGATTTTCAGAATCGACTCGTTAATAAGGGTTTCCACCCTCTCGTAAGTCTCGTCATCGATTAACACTACCTCCCCTTTTTCCCGAGGCTCCAGTTCATTTTCCTCCAAAATCTGGATCAAACATATTTCCCAGCCTCGACTCCTCAGGGCGAATAATCCCTCCTCATATCCTGCAGGATCGAAGAGATCGCTAAGGATTATGGCCATCCCCGCGGGTCTTTGTGCTCGGCTAAACTCGTCCAAGGAAAGGTTGAAATTAGTCCTTCCCCGACAGCTAATTCCTTCTAAGAAGTCAAAAATGCGAAAGGCGTGGGGTCTACCCCGGCGCGAGGGCATCACTTTTCCCAGCCCGGAGGAAAAGGTCGCTGCTCCCACCTCATCCAAATTGGCCAGGGCAATGTATCCCAATGCTACTGCCAGACTGCAGGCATAATCTATCTTGGGAGGATCGCCTTCAGACATCGACCCACTCCGGTCAATGATCAGAAAAACTCTGAGACTCTCTTCTTCAATGAAGAGCTTTACGAACAACTGGTCCAGGCGTGAGAAAAGGTTCCAATCAATGTAGCGATACTCATCGCCCACCTGATATTCCTGGTAGTCGATAAATTCCAACCCACTGCCGGGCCTTTTTTCCTTTCTTTCCCCTTGAAGATAGACCTTTTTAGATGTTCTACTAAGAAGTTTTAACGAATTCAACTGATGCAGAAACTTAGCGTCAAAAATTAGTTTGGCCATGACTACGATCTCTCCGGGATTAACTGAATTACATCTTTAACCAACTCATCTACGTCCGTTTCCTCTGTCTCTCCCTCGAAGTTGAGGAGAATACGGTGACGAAGGCTGGGCAAGGTTACCTCTCGCACGTCGCCAAAGCTCACGTTGAACCTTCTCTCCCTGAAAGCCTTCACTTTGGCAGCTGATATTAGGGCCTGAACTCCTCGCGGACTGGAGCCGTAACGGACATACTTCTTAACCCTCGGTATGGCAAATGAGGAATGAGGTTGAGTGGCCAATACCAGACGGGTGGCATAGTCCACCACGTGAGAGGCTACCGGTATCTTTCTCACCAACAGTTGAACTCGTCGAAGCTCAGCCTCATCAATGACCTTGTTAAGGGTGGGCAGTTCTCGGATGGTGGTTCGGTTGACTATTTCCCGCAGCTCCGAGCGAGCGGGGTGCTCGACCTTCAGCTTAAAGAAAAACCTGTCCACTTGGGCCTCTGGCAAGGGATAGGTTCCCTCCATCTCTATGGGATTCTGGGTAGCCAGGACAAAAAACGGTATCCCCAGCTCATAAGTTACTCCGGCCACGGTGACCTTTTGCTCCTGCATTGCCTCCAGGAGGGCTGATTGTGTCTTAGGGGTTGCCCGGTTTATCTCATCAGCCAGGATGATCTGAGCAAAAATAGGCCCTTTCTGAAATTCAAAGAAACGTCTTCCGTCCTCCCCTTGCATAATGATGTTGGTTCCGGTGATGTCTGCAGGCATAAGATCAGGGGTGAACTGGATACGGGAGTACCTCAAGCTCAGAACTTGAGAGAAGGATTTGACCAGAAGGGTTTTCCCTAAGCCAGGAAGTCCCTCTAGGAGGACGTGCCCATTGCAGAGGATGGCAATAACCACCCTCTCGATGACCTCCTCCTGCCCTACGATTACTCTCTTTACCTCATTTACGATTCTTTCCACTTTCTCTTGAGACTCTTGAACTCTTTCTAAATCGGACATTGTGCCCCCTTATTTTATGGTTTTCTCTTATTCTGGTTCCAGGGAGGAAAAATACTTTTTTATCTGCTCTTTATAAGAGAGGGGAATTTTCTCCCCGGCTAGCTTATTCATGACCAGCTCCCTATAGGAGGCAAGAGCCTGTTCTGTCGAAGATCCGGATTCGTTTGAGGAACCAGAAATGCTCCTTAACAGGCTCATCAAAAAAGAACCTTGGTCAAATTGGCTCCCAACCTTGACCAAATTTCCCCTCTCATCAAATTCAAGCATCTCGTGATCTTGAGTCTCGAAGGAGGAAGATTTTCCGGGAAGGGAAGAATATCCGGTAGTTAACCCCTCATCTCCTGCGGAATCCTCATGAGCGACCCTGCCATATCCTCTGGGCTTCTCGTCCCCTTCGGGGACAAGATTCTTTTTCTCTTTGCTAGTGACCGTGCCTGCCCTTTCGCCATCTCCTTCTTTAAAAGTGCTCTCTTTCAGCCGCTCATAGCTTTCTTTTAGCGGTTTTCTCATCATTTTTAAAGCTTTCAATTCGTTTAGGTAACCTAAAAGGCGGCTCAAGTCAGCTCCTTCTCTCATAGAGGGTTTGGGTAAAAGATGGCTTATTCTCTCATAGTCCTCTTTTTGAAGGGCCTTTTTTAGCTCAGAAAGTCTTTCTTCATCAAAGGATCCCCATTTTCCCTCATTCACCAAGACCCTCAGCTCTCGAAGCAGTTCGCCTCGAGTTGTTTCGAGAGACCGGGCAATTTCCTTTTGCAGGGAATTATAGGCCTGAAGAACTTGCTCTTTCTTTAATTTCTGGTAACTGAAATCCTCTCCTATTTGTCTCATTTGCGAAGCTAATCTGGATGCTCGCCTCAGACATCTTAGTTGCTCTTTTCTGGTCATCTTGTTGGCTAATTCCATCAACAATTGTCCCTTTTCTTGGAGGGAGGCAGCCATGTCGCCGTTCTTTAGGGGAAGGGATGGAATCACAAGATAACTCAAAAGCGGGACGAGTAAAATACCTACAGAGAGGTAAACTAGGTATTTACCTTTTTTGAGCCATTGATAGGGAAACACTCTTTTACCCTTGATACCCTGGAGCTGTCTGACAGCATCTCTGACTAGCAGGGGCACTAATTCGTTGGAAGTTTTCTGGTCTTTGTATTCCCAGGCGGTGCTTACTTTTTCCTTCAACCCCAATTTTTGATCCATCTGACAAGCTACCCAGAAAAGTGTGATAGGACGAGACCTTCCCACCAACAGGCGTATAGCCGTGGCCAGTCCACAAATTGTAAGCAAAAGAACTGGCCAGTTTAGGGGAAGAGGAACAAATTTATCGAGAATGGAAAGGGCAAGATAAACGCTTAAGCCATAGCAAAGAGAGGTAATGATGACCTCTACCGTATAAACAGAGCGACATCTTCGGCTAAATTCCCCTACCTTGGCGGTCAGTACTTCTTCAATCTTCATAAAATGGGCTTTTGTTTTAGTCTTTGTAATCTTCTAAGAAAAAGAAAAAAAGCAGAAATGGATACCGCAAGAATGAAGACCAAAAATCGAGGATTTAAGTAAAAGAGCTCTACCTCTGCTGTCCGGGTCAAAAATAGACCCAACCCAAACAAGAAGCTGAGGACATTTAAGATAAAGGAGGAAAGGTCGGTACCTGTAAAGCGAAGAAGAAGACCAAAATTGATAAAGGCCGCGACCGGCAGTAACAAGAGAGAGCATGAGACCAAGGCTGACCTAAAGAATACCCCTCCCATGAAATAAGAGAGGATAATAAGGGGCAGGGAGGAAGAAAATATAAGGAGAATCCAGAGAAAAATTCCTCCGATCTTTCCCATAGCTACCTCTGCCGGGGTAAGACTAGTATATTTCAGCCAATCCTCCAGACTTGTACCTCTGGTTGGGGCAGATTTTGCGGCCAATCTTCCACCAAGATGGCTCAGAATGATCATTTGAACATAAGTCAGGACCCAAAAAACCTTCGGTGGCTGAAAGCTCAGGAACCCTCCGCCGGGCCAGCCAAAGAGCATCACCAGAGAAAGCATTACCAGATAGAAAAAAAGGGCTTTAATAAATGCTCGCTCTTGGAGGTAACCTTTTAAGTCATTGACCATAACCAATCCGAAACGCTTCATCTTTTGTTCTATAGTTCAGATTGAGGAATCTTTAAGGGCATTATCAAAAGGCCAGTAAGGCTATTCTGTCCCTGGCCATCGGCCGCTGGTACAACTTGAGGAGACCCCTCAAACCAGGCCAATAACACGCAAAATCTGGTGGTTAGCTCCTTTAAGGGTCCCTCAAAATCCCACATTTGTTGAAATATTTCTCTTCTCAATTTAGCTTCCAAATCAGGACTTCTAAGCATAACTTCCTGGAGGTATTTCGAAGAGGAGAAGGATGAATCTTTCTCTTTTAGATTGAGAGTTAAATCAGTCTCCCCTAAGGGGGCAAGTTCTTTAAGAAAAGCACTGTGACCATCGCACAGGAGCAATAAATCCTGTAAAGAGAAGGAGTTCAAGTTTTTCAAGCTTACGCCTATCACTTCCTTCTGGGCGTTGATCTTTGCCTCGAGAGAGAAAGGCAAGATTGTCTCCGAGCGAAATAAATGAAACGACCACGGGGGACTGAAAGGTGAACTCCAGTGAATCTTTCCGGCCTCGAGATGAACTACTAAATCCCTGAGGAGTCTTGGGTGTCTCGGTGCTAAAAGGGCACTCACAAAAGAATTTTTTTCATTGAACTTAAGTTCTACCGGCCGAGAGGCCGGAGAGAAGAAAACATTATAACTTTCGGTTCTGGCTAAGAAACCGTCTTGTCTTTGGTAGCATATGCTTACTTGTCTCAGGAGGGTGTTGTTCTCTCGTATTTTCAATCCTAATAGATAAGAGATGCCAATAAAGCCCAGTATAGTCAGAGCTAGACCAATCTCGGTGCGGCGAAAAAGCCTTCTGTTTGTGCCCTGCCAGCAGAAAAAGCCCACGAAAAGAAGATAAACCAGCAAAAAAACCACGATTCCTCCCCGTCCCGGCCAAAGCTTGCCTTGCCAGGGAAAGGAACTAGCGGCAATGAAATCCCCAATACCCCAGGAAATAGGCAGAAGGGAATCCTCTTCTTTCAACAAATCAGCCCAAAGATGAGGCAACCCTGACCAGTTCTTAAAGGAAGGTTGAAAGAAGTCAAAGGTCAGGAAGAATGCTCTTCCCTGGTCTATATCTAATCTTATTACCAGGGGAATGTTCCCTTCTTTCATCAAGATATCCCCTTTTTGCCATCGACTGTTCCATACCTCGACTCTTTGAATGCCTCTATCAAAAGCTCCGTATTTATCTTGCAGGGAGGAAAATGAGGACTCAAGATGAATTTTCTCCAGGAACTCAAGAGGGAGTAAATTCAGGAGAAAGGGAGTTTTGAATTTTCCGTAGCCACCTCTGGCGGTAAGGATTAGTGTCCCCCCGGTGGATAGCCATATTTTGATAGCCCGTTGTTGGAAAGAGGTCAGCTCCACGGAGGTTATATCGTCCAGAATTAACGCCCTAATTGCATCATAACCTATCCATTCATTGGGCAGTTCATCGAGATCAGCATAAATTACTCGCCTTATTTTTTGCGTGGGCCGTAGATTCAAAAAGCTAAACCCCGAGTGACTCCGGTTAACCACCAGAATAAATCCATTTTTCTGATAGAAGGGCTCCAACTCAATCTTCTTTTTTATCAGGGTTTTTTCCTTAGAGACAAGTAGAACCTCTAAGGAATCGATATTTGATTCTAAAAGTACGTTAATCTGATAAAGCTTCCTCGAGGAAGAGGGAAGGGAGATGGGAAGCGAATAGACGGTTTCGGCGGATGCTTCTTCAAAATATGGTTTCTGGGGAAGTTTAACCATTAAGGTTCCCTTAACGGAAGGTCCCTGATTTTCAAATAGAACCCGCAAAGGCGTCCAGCTCCCAATCCGGTATCGACCCCCGAAGCCCAACTCTAATTTCATCTGAAGAGGCAAAGCCGCTTTGGCCGCAGAGAATAGTAAAAAGGTAGCCATCGCCAAAGCCATCCTGGTAATAATAGCCCTGCCCCTTACCAGAGAGCTAACTTTACTAATTATTAGCAATTTTGTCAGGCACTTTTTGAGACTAGAATCATCTCGCATTTGCCCTATCTAAAAGTTTTCTTTTTTTGAGATTAAACAGAACCTTTTTGAGTTTCTCTGGTGATAGAATAGCAAAAATTGGGGATTTGTTAAATCTATTGGACCCGACTATTTTGTAAGAAAAATTGGGGTGGTGGGCGCATAGAGAAACAAGCTAACTTACTTAAAGTTCCTTTCAAAAAGATCAAAAAGACAGAAAGGACACCCTGTAAGACCAAGCAGCGTTGATGATTTAATGGAACATATTGGCAATAAAAGAGATGCCTTCCTTATGATGAAGGAATTTTGAGAAAAAGGAATGAAATCAGGCCAAGATTGACAAAGCCAGGTAAGAATATAAAATAACATCGTAAAGAAATTACTTATTTGAGATAAGGAAAGGGGAGAAATAACATGAATAATGGCAGGCTTAAATTAAAAAGACGATATTATTTGTTCGCGAGAGCTTTGATCTTCATTGTGGCTGTCTTTGTTCTCATCAATCTTTCAATCAATGATTCCCTCCAGGCCAAAGATCCACCTGAAAACCAAAAAGAACTTGTTTCAGCTCTACAGAATGCTATCATCGGAGCTTCCAGTAAGGTGGCCCCAGCGGTGGTAAGCATCAGTACTGTTAGAATCGTAGCCGATTTCTTTTTTAATCCCATTCCTCAGAGAGGGCTAGGCTCCGGGGTAATCTTTGATCAAAAAAATGGATATATCCTCACCAATGAACATGTAATCCACCGGGCAAAAGAAATAAAAGTACTCTTGCCTGATGGGCGAGAGTTTAAAGGTGAACTAATCGGGTCCGACCCCAGAATAGATTTAGCGGTAGTGAAGATCAAGGGCGAAAACCTACCGGCAGCTAAGCTGGGCGATTCCGATCAGCTAAGAGTAGGAGAGTTCTCTATAGCCATAGGAAATGCCCTTGGATTGCAGAACACAGTTACCTTTGGCGTAATAAGCGCCACCAATCGCTCAATTAGACCCGAGCCGACTAAGCTACTGGAGGATTTGATTCAGACCGATGCTGCTATCAATCCTGGTAACAGTGGGGGACCCTTAATAAACTTCAGGGGTGAAGTAATTGGTATCAACACAGCCATCATTCCTTATGCTCAGGGGATAGGATTTGCCATACCCATCAATGCGGCTAAGGATATCATTGAGGAACTGATCAAGTACGGCAAGGTCATAAGACCCTGGCTGGGTATCACTTATCTTCCCATCACCCCTCAAATCGTTTCCCGCTTTAACCTTCCTGTGAAATCTGGTCTTTATGTAGCTTCAGTTATATCCAAGAGTCCAGCCGATAAAGCAGGGCTCCAGGCTAAAGACATCATCAGGAAATTCGATACTCAAGAGGTTAAAACATCCCGGGATTTAAAAGCTCTCATCTCCAAGAAAAAAGTAGGAGATCGGGTGAGCTTGACCATCTTAAGGGGTAAAGAAACGAAGATTATCCGGGTGACCTTAGGGGAAATGCCGGCCGAATAAAGTAGTGGCAATGCGGCAGGTATTACAGTGAATTTCGACCGTGTCCTTAACTCGAAAGGCATAACCTCCGGCAAGAAGAATTACCAGGGGAATTTTCTTTTCCAGGCATTTAGTAATTACCCAGCTATCTCTTTTCTTTAGTCCGGCCTTGGTCAGTTTTAACTGACCCAACTGATCGTCCCGATAAGGATCAGCTCCTGCCAGATAATAAACAATGTCAGGCTCAAAGTCTCGCCAAATTTGCCGAATCCCGGAGCTTAGTTTGGCTAAATACTCCCCATCCCCGGTAAAATCGGGCAAGCCTATATCCAGATCACTTTTCTCCTTCACTGGATAAAGGTTCTCCTGATGAATAGAGAAGGTAAGAACCGAGCCATCCTCCCGGAAGATAAATGCCGTACCGTTCCCCTGGTGAAGATCACAATCTACAATCAAGGCTCTATCGACATGTTTATCTCTCTTAAGTCTTCTAATGCTCACTGCCACATCATTGATGTAACAAAAACCTTCTCCCCGCGAAGGAAAAGCATGATGATATCCTCCTCCCAGGTGTATAGCCATTCCTTCTTCCAATGCTTTCTGTCCTGCCAGAATGGTTCCTCCAGCAAATAGTTTGTAAGCCTCCACAATCTCCCTGGTCAGAGGAATTTCTGAGAAGGCGGTGCGCGGAGAAAAAGCGAGGCTCTCTAGATCCCGTAGGTATTCTGGTGTATGGACCAGCAAGAGATCTCTTTTCTCGGGAAAAGTCGGCAAAAAGAGGTTAACAGAAGTGATTAATCTTTCCGAAGTCAACTCCTGGTAAACCATACGGTATTTTTGCACGGGGAATATATGCTCTCCTAAATTAACGGCGTACTTTTCCGAATACACGAAGGCAGCCTCATTCCTCATTTGTTTTGGAATCAGCAAATCCTC
>DAOVGK010000006.1 GCA_030672445.1 Candidatus Aerophobota bacterium | reverse complement strand
GAGGAGTTAAAGAGTAAAGAAAGTGGTTTCCTGGACATAAGCGATATCGAGAGAGTACTTCCTCATAGGTATCCCTTCCTTCTGGTAGACAAGATTCTAGAGCTGGGAGAAAGGGAAATAGTGGGAGTGAAGAATATTACTGTAAATGAGCCCTATTTTAGTGGTCATTTTCCCGGACATCCTGTAGTACCGGCTGCTTTGATTATCGAGGCTATGGCTCAGGTGGCAGGGGTTTACCTCTTGAATAAAAGTGAGAATCAGGGAAAGTTAGCCTACTTTGCAGGAATTGATAAAGCAAGGTTTAGAAGGCCGGTAGTTCCCGGTGATCAGTTAATTACCAGGATAAGGGTGTTGAATTTAAGAAAAGCCACCGGACGGGTTCAAGCTACCTGCACAGTAGAGGACAAAGTAGTAGCGGAAGCAGAGTTTCTCTTCAGTTTGGTAGAAAGGTAAAAATGGTTTCCATTCTTAAAGATAAACTTCCTCAGCATGTGGCCATTATTATGGATGGTAATGGTAGATGGGCCAAGAAGAAAGGTCTTCCTCGGATGGAGGGACACAGAGTAGGAATTGGGAAGATAAGGGAAATAATTCAGATTTGCTCGGATCTCGGGATAAAGATCTTGACCATTTATGCTTTTTCCTGCCAGAACTGGAAGAGGCCTTCTTGGGAAGTAAATTTTCTCATGTCGAGGTTTGAAGCCTATCTTGACAAGGAAATAGATGAGTTGAACAAAAAAGGAATTCGATTTCAGGTTATCGGAAGAAGGGAGGGTTTGTCTAGTTCTATTCAAAAGAAAATAAGGAGGGCCATGTCCTTAACCAGGGATAATGAAGATTTCATTTTTAACCTGGCTCTGAACTATGGAGGACAGGAGGAGATCCTGGATGCGGTTAAGAGAATAGCTCAGGAGGTGAAAAAGGGAGATCTTTCTTCTGAGGAGATAGACGCAGGTCTTTTTAAGCGATATCTGTATACCGATGATTTACCCTATCCTGATCTTCTAATCAGAACCGGTGGTGAGTATCGGGTAAGTAACTTTCTTTTGTGGCAAATCGCCTATACCGAGTTTTGGATCACTCCTATTTTTTGGCCTGATTTTGGGAAAGAAGAGTTTATTAAAGCTCTTGAAGATTATGCTGACCGGGAAAGGAGGTTTGGAGGAGCAAGAGAAGATTAAAGTGTGGCTGAAGCGGACAGTTGTTGCTTGCATCTTTATTCCCCTTCTTATTCTCATCATATGGTGGGGAGGAATAGCTTTTCTGGGCTTGGTTTGTCTCATCAGTGCAGTGGCATTATTTGAATTTTACCAGGGAATTAAAAAAAAGGGACAAAAACCTTTTTTAACTGAGGGTATCTCGTTAGGCATGCTTGTGCCGGTTTCTATCTATATTTGGGGAGACAAAACTCTACCCTCCGTTTTCATTTTGATCATCTTCTGCCTCTTTATGAGGCAATTTTTAAAATTTGAGATAAAGGATGCTTTTACCAATATTGCCCTAACACTGGGGGGGATTCTCTATATATGCTTTTTATTTAGCTATGTGTTAATCTTGAGAGGCGAGACCTCAGGAACGAAACTGGTAATAACCGTTTTCTTTGCTACCTGGCTGGGCGATTCAGGAGCCTATTTGATAGGCAGAAGGTGGGGTCGACATAAACTGTGGGTCCGGCTGAGTCCTTACAAATCGATGGAGGGCTTTATCGGGGCAGTCCTAATAAGTTGTATGGCTATGTTTATCTCCCGATTATGGCTCTCTTTCTCCCTCTTTCACACTTTAGCTTTAGGGATCATGATAGGGACATTCGGACAGATAGGGGATCTTTTTGAATCCATGTTAAAGCGTGAGTTAGGGATAAAGGATTTTGGTAGAATTCTTCCCGGTCACGGAGGGATCTTAGACCGGTTTGATAGCCTTTTTTTCACCGTTCCTTTGTTCTACCACTACGTCAAATACTTGATAACTTAAAGCGCGTCGAACAGCGCTGGTATAAAGAGAGTTTTTTCATGATTATGACAGCTGTATTTATATTAGGAGTCTTTCTTCTTTTAATTATCCCGCATGAATTGGGACATTTTTGGGCAGCAAAAAGATGTGGAATGAAGGTTCATAGATTCTCCTTTGGTTTAGGCCCTAAATTATGGGGATTTAAAAAAGGTGAGACTGAATATTCTATCTCAGTTCTTCCCCTGGGAGGCTATGTAAAGATAGCGGGAATGGAGCCAAAAGATCGAGATTTAGAAAATGGCTTCTACCGCAAGCCCTTAAAGAATAGGATCTTGGTGTTGAGTGCCGGTTCGGTGATGAATTATCTTGTGGCTATCATTTTGTTTTCTCTCGTTTTTATGATAGGTTTTCAAACTCTTAATTTGGAAGAAGCAATTGTGGGGGAGGTTAAACAAGATTCACCTGCAGCATTGGCTTCTCTTTTACCTGAAGATAAAATTTTAAAGATTAATGGACAAAAAGTGAAAGGGTGGGAAGAGATGGCCCTTGCCATAAAGGATAGTCGCCAGACTGTTCTTAAATTAGAGGTTCAAAGGGAAAAGAAAGTTTTCTTCATTCAGGTAAGACCTACTTTTGATCCTCAGCTGAACAAGAAAATAATTGGCATTTCTCCTCTCCAAGTCTTTACCCGGTATAGCCCTCTAATTGCTTTGACTAAAGGGGTAGAGAGGACATTCTTTATAACTAAACTTATCCTTAGTGCCTTGGGGGGAATGATCATGGGCAAGGTTCCCGCCCAATTTACCGGGCCGGTGGGGATTGCTGGAATTATAGGGCAAAGTGCCAAAATGGGACTGACTTCTCTTTTTTCCCTTACGGCTCTCTTAAGCATTAACTTGGGATTATTTAATCTGTTTCCTATCCCAGCTCTGGATGGAGGAAGACTCCTGTTTCTGGCTGTGGAGGGGATTAGAGGCAAAGCTCTGGACTTAGAGAAGGAAGAATTAGTCCATTATATAGGTTTTGTTATCCTTATTATCTTGATTCTGCTTATAACCTATCAGGATATCCTTAGATGGGTAGGTGCAAGGTAGAGAGATCTGAAAAGGTGTTGCTTTCCGGTAACGAGGCCTTGGCTGAGGGGGCTCTCAGGGCTGGATGTCGTTGCTATTTTGGTTATCCCATTACTCCTCAATCAGAAATACCCGCCTATATGGCCAGGAGAATGAGAGAAGTAGGAGGAGTATTTTTACAGGCAGAAAGTGAGATAGCTGCCATCAATATGGTCTATGGAGCGGCTGCGGCGGGAGCAAGAGCCATGACCTCCTCCTCTGGGCCAGGAATTAGTTTAAAGCAGGAGGGCTTGTCATATCTAGCTGGAGCAGAGCTTCCTGCAGTAATTGTTAATGTAATGCGGGGAGGCCCAGGATTAGGTAATATAGCTCCTTCACAGTCAGATTACTTTCAGGCGACCCGCGGAGGTGGTCATGGAGACTATCATCTCATTGTTCTGGCTCCCCATTCTGTTCAAGAAATGGTTGATTTAACATATCTTGCTTTTGAACTAGCTGATAAATATAGAAATCCGGTCATGATTCTTGCCGATGCCATTCTAGGGCAAATGATGGAAGGGGTAGAGTTCAGAGAAGAAAATAAAGGAATAAAAAATAAAGGAATAAAAAAGAAAGATTGGATAGTTGGTGGAGGTAGGGGAAAAAACCCCAACATAATAAGGTCTTTATTTTTGGAGGAAGGAGTTCTGGAGGAACACAACAAGAAGCTCCAAGAAAAGTATGCCCGGATGCGCCGACTTGAAGTAAAATATGAATCCATACAGACGGATGATGCGGAGCTTCTTTTAGTATCCTATGGAAGCATGGCTCGTCTTGCCTCTGAGGTTGTAGCTAGACTTAGAAAAAAGGGAATAAAAGCAGGTCTTCTTAGACCGGTTACTCTATGGCCTTTTCCTTACGGCCCCATTAGAAAGCTAACCGATAGAGTTAGGTTCATCTTTGTAGTGGAGATGAGTGAAGGACAAATGCTGGAAGATGTTAAATTAGCTGTGGAGGGGAGAGTTCCGGTACATTTTTATGGAAGATTAGGAGGCGGAGTGCCAACCCCTCTTGAAGTAATGAAGAGGATAGAGGAAAGGCTTTGAGGATAGAAGGTAGGGCGTTGAAATATGGGGACAACATTAATACCGATGAGATTATCCCTGCTCCTTATCTTAACATCACCGACCCTAAAGAGTTAGCCAAACATTGTATGGAACCTATAGATAAGGATTTTTTAAGAAAAGTTAAAGAAAGGAACATTTTGGTGGCGGGGAAAAATTTTGGCTGTGGATCTTCAAGAGAACACGCTCCTATAGCCTTAAAGGGAGCAGGGGTGAGCTTCATAATTGCTGCCTCATTTGCCAGGATTTTTTTTCGTAATGCCCTCAATATAGGTCTTCCTATTGTAGAATGCCGTGAAGCGGCTCAAGGAATAGGAGATAATGATAGGGTTAGTATAGATACTGTGGAGGGGAAAATTCAAAACTTAGCCAAGAAGGAAAGCTATTCTATTACTCCCTTTCCTCCATTCCTGCAGAAATTGATGGCGCAAGGAGGATTAGAAAAGTATATAAAGAATCGGATGAGACAGAAATAAAGTAACTGGTTACCGCAAAGATCGCAGAGTGCGCAGAGATGAATCAAAAAGAAAAACTTGATGTGAGCATTGAGCGGTCAGTAGGTTGCTGATTGCTGAAAGTTTTATTCTTAGCGTTCTCGGCGTGCTCTGCGGTGAATAAGGTGCCTAGAATGAAAGTCAAGATTTACGATACTACCTTACGGGATGGAATACAGGCAGAAGGAGTCTCCTTTTCGTTGTTGAATAAGGTAGAGATTGCTCAAGAACTGGATAAGCTTGGTTTGGATTACATTGAAGGAGGATGGCCCGGTTCTAATCCCAAGGATATGGAATTCTTTAAGAAGATAAGGAAACTCTCCTTTCGAACCTCCAAAATAGCTGCCTTCGGAAGTACCAGGAGAAGAGATAAGAAAGTGGACGCCGATCCAAGTATTCGTGCTTTACTGGAGGCGGAGACTGAAGTAGTTACTCTCTTTGGGAAGAGTTGGGTTTTTCATGTAGAAAAGGCACTGAAGACGGACAAAGAAGAAAATCTACGTATGATAGAAGATTCGGTGAACTTCTTTAAAAGAAAGAGAAGAGAGGTAGTGTTCGATGCTGAACATTTTTTCGATGGGTACAAAGCTGACCCTCAGTATGCACTAAAGACCTTGGAGGTAGCTCGTGATGCAGGAGCAGACTGTCTGGTTCTTTGTGATAGTAATGGAAGCTCCATGCCTTTCGAAGTAGAGAAAATCATTGGCGAAGTCAAGGAGAGAATAGAGGTTCCCCTCGGAATGCATGCTCATAATGATGCAGGCATGGCGGTGGCAAACTCGATTGTGGCAGCAAGAAAGAATATTAGTCACATTCAAGGAACGATCAATGGTTACGGGGAAAGATGTGGAAATGCTGATCTTTGCGTGGTTATACCTAATTTGAAACTGAAATTAGGTATCGATTGTATATCGAGGCAAAAATTAAAATCTTTTACTCGTATTTCCCATCTAGTTAACGAATTAGCTAATCTTATTCCCAATAACCATCAACCTTATGTAGGTAGATCCTCCTTTGCTCACAAAGGAGGCATTCATGTCAGCGCTATCTCCAGAGACAGGAAGACATACGAGCATATAGATCCCACATTGGTGGGCAATAAAAGAAGAGTGCTGATTAGCGAACTAGCAGGAAAGAGCAACATTATTTATAAACTGAAGGAAAAAAAGTTAGGATTAGAAGAAAAAAGATCCTTTAGCAAAAGGATCATCAATCGTATCAAGGAATTGGAGAATCGGGGTTATGAATTTGAAGGAGCGGAAGGGTCTTTTGAACTTTTGGTCAAGAAGGCCAGCGGCAGTTATGAGAAGCTTTTTGATCTGGAAGGATTCAGGGTAACGGTGGAAAAAAGAGATGATGGTAAATTGATCTCCGAGGCCACAGTAAAACTGAGGGTGAAAGGAAAACTTATGCATACAGTGGCTGAGGGAAATGGACCGGTTAATGCTCTAGATAATGCTCTGCGAAAGGCTCTAGAACAAGACTATCCTGATCTTCACCAGATGCACTTGGCTGATTATAAGGTAAGAATTCTGGATACGAAAGCAGGCACCCGGGCCAAAACCAGAGTTTTAATTGAATCTTCCGATGGAGAAGATAGATGGTCTACGGTGGGGGTATCCCCTAATATCATCGAAGCCAGTTGGGAGGCTCTCCTCGATTCTATTGAGTATAAATTACTCAAGCATTCCTAGCTCATCCGTAACTATTTAGCCTTATCATATTTCACCGCAGAGCACGCCGAGAACGCTAAGAATGAGGAAAATTATTGATTCATCTCTGCGCACTCTGCGATCTTTGCGGTGAACAGTTACACTCATCCCTTGATTACTCCCAGAGGACGTAATTTAGCCACTTTTCTGGAAAGGTTAGCTTTCTCCACTATCTCCACTACATGATCAACATCTTTATAGGACTCGGGCATTTCCTCAGCTATAGTTCCTCGGCCTTTTGCCATCACCAGAATTCCCTTATCCTCTAACTCTCTTTCTAGGGCTCTTCCTCGAGCAGCTTTTCTTGCTTTTGAGCGAGACATCACTCTTCCTGCTCCGTGACAGGTGCTTCCCCAGCTTTCTTCCATAGCCTGGGGAGTTCCTACCATTACATAAGAGTTAGTTCCCATATCCCCTGGAACTAATACTGGTTGCCCTACTGACTGATAAATAGGGGGTAAGAGTGGGTGATGGGCAGGGAAGGCCCGGGTGGCTCCCTTACGATGAACGAAAATCTTTCTTCTTTTTCCATCTACCAGATGGTCTTCAAACTTGCCGATATTGTGGCAGACGTCATAAATCAAATCCATACCTAAATCTCGTGGCGAAAGGTTAAGAACCCTTTGAAAAACTTCTCTGGTCCAATGCATTATTACCTGTCGGTTAGTCCATGCATAGTTAGCCGCAGCCGCCATTCCAGCAAAGTAGTCTTTACCCTCAGAGGAGGTGAGTGGAGCACAGGAG
>DAOVGK010000002.1 GCA_030672445.1 Candidatus Aerophobota bacterium | reverse complement strand
TGAGGATCAAAAGAATCAAGGACGAGGAAAAACTTTTCCGCATCTTGATTTCGCTCCAGCCACCTAACTCCTTCTCTAAAGACCTGGGCAGGGAAATAATCTTCTTCGCAGTTTCTATCAGCTACATTAGTTAGGTACCTGCCAATAAAATCGGTAAACTTTTTCCCCAGCCCTCTTTCTCTTTTTCTTAAATTTTCAGGGATGTATCTTTCAATCTTTTCCCGGGATGGATAAGGCCCGGAGCGATAAGGATCGCTCTCCTGACCTCTTATCCATGTCCACTCATAAAAACCGCGGTGAAAATTCTCCGAGGGCTTAAACTGATGATAAGTATCAGTTATGAATGCTGTGCGGTAGCCATGGCGCTGTAGAATTTCAGCAATGGTATCCCGTTCCTCAGAAACAGGCCCCCAGCCAGGCGTACCAACAAAAAGATTACCCTTGTAAGCCTTATGCTCCAAAAAGGGAAAGATACGGCAACCTGTCTGCAGAACTCTTCGGACCTGTAGCGTGGGAAGTGATCCCGGATAAGCATGGGTGAAGAGTACTGACTCTTTAGCAAGAGAGTCAAGGGAAGGTGTTTTAATCCATCTGTTTCCATAACAGCCCACATGATCCTGTCTCAAGGTGTCAATGATTATGAGCACAACATTCATCCCGGTTCCTCCTTACCCGTCCTCTATCTCTCTGGTCAAGATTATGGCTTCGGCAACCTCACGCATGGATTTACGGGTATTCATGCTCTGCCTCTGGATCCTCCGATATCCTTCCTCTCCGGAAAGCCCCAGCCTTTGCATCAAAATATCCTTGGCCCGTTCTATCAGTTTGCGGGCTTCAAGCTCTTCTTGAATCACCCTTGTCTTTACCATCAGTTCCGTATTCTCAATGGCAATGGCAGCCTGATTGGCAACCGCGGTGAGAACATTCACCTCCATTTTGGAGAATTTATGGGGACGGGAGGTATAGCAGTTGATTACTCCAATAGTCCGGCCTTTAACGTTTAAGGGAACACATAGAAGTGATTTTAGACCCTCTTTTTTAGCTATGTCCTTATACTTATACTCTGCCCTCTTGGTAACATCAAATACAGCAATGGGACTATTCTCTTTCACCACCTTACCGGCGATGCCCTCTCCCACCTTCAACGGAGGCTTCTTGTTGTACTCTTCACTGATACTCTGAGTAGTCCTGATAATTAGTTTTTCCTCTTTTTCGTCCAACAACATTAAAGAACAGATCTTAGAATTCATTACCTGAGCGGTCACGGTAACAATTAGCCTTAAGATATCCTCAAGGTAAAGATCAGAGGATATAGCCTTGCTTATCTTGGAAAGAGCCTCTATCTTTTCCATATAAGAAGGAGACTCTCTATTTACCGGAGGGAAATTTTTGGATTGTCGCATTTTACTTTCTTATAATATTTAACCGCAGAGCACGCCGAGAACGCTAAGAGTAAGAGAGTCTTGGTCAAATTTTTCTTTTTGATTCATCTCCGCGTACTCTGCGATCTTTGCGGTGAACAGTTTCAATTAATCCAGTTTAAATACCGGAACGGGGGACCTTTTATGCTCGGATATTTTCTTTAACTCCTTTACCCTGTCTACCATCCGGGGCGAAAGAGAACCGGTTTTACCCGATTCTATGGCCAAAATAATTCTATCTAGATCCGGGTAGCTTAGGCCTATTTCTCCTTCATCGGTTTGTTCTTTCCACAACCCGGCACTTGGCGTTCTTTTTATTATCTCGTCAGGAATTCCTAAACTCACAGCCAGCTTTCTCACCTGAGTCTTCAAAAGATCTCCTAGAGGGAGAATATCACATCCTCCATCCCCATATTTGGTAAAATAACCTATGAGGATTTCACTTTTATTTCCTGTCCCGGCAACTAGATAATTCAAATTATTGGCAAAATAATATAGAGTGGTCATTCGCAGTCTCGGTTTCAAATTAGCCAAAGCCAGCCTCCCGGCAGAAGGGAGGATCTCGAGGAGTCTGTCGTAAACAGAGTCAAGAACTATACGTTCTTTCCTCATACTCAACTTTTTAGCCATTAAATCGGCGTAGTGCTCATCCAAAGGATCGCTATGGCAAGGCATAATCAATCCCAGCACCTTTTCTTTCATGGCCATCTTGGCCAAACAGGCAACTACCGAGGAATCTACCCCTCCACTTAGACCAACTACCACACCCTCAGTCTCTGCCTCTTGGACCTTTTGCCTTATCCAGTTAGATATCCGATCTGCTAGCTTCATTTTTATCTAGCACTTAAACCATCAAAATCACATATTCTCCTTCAATTTTTGATAGGTCTTGCGCAAAGATTCTGAGATTATCTTGGTATTTGAAATAAGAGGCATAAAATTGGTGTCCCCTTTCCAACGAGGAACCAGGTGAAGATGCAGGTGATCCACTATACCTGCCCCAGCCACACTTCCCAGATTCATCCCCACATTAAAACCCTCAGGATGTAAAACCTTCTTAAGTAGAGTTATCATCCGAGAGAGAATCTCCATCATTTCCCTTGCCTCATCATCTTCTAAATCCTCAACTGAGTCAAGGTGCCGGTATGGAGCTATCATGAGGTGACCGTTATTGTAAGGATAGGCATTAAGCATCACCAGACACCTTTTTCCCCTGAAGAGAATGTAGTTATCTTCGTCCTTCTCTTGTTTGGGTTTTTCGCAAAATATGCATTTGCTCTCCTTCTCACCCAGAATATACTCCACTCGCCAGGGAGCCCATAGTCTCTTCATATGATAACCCACCAATTGCATATTTTATGGTCAACCTAGCATAATTATTGAGTTTTGTCAACCTTGACATCTGAAGATATCCCCTATAAAATAGAAAATAAAATAGCTTCTTTTTTGTGCATAACTCACAAGATGGGTCTGGGGTCTGGGTTTAGATGAAGAAGGGGAGTGTTTCAACTGGTTCTTTTTCTTAATTCTGAACGATTTTTAGTTATTCACAGCTGTGGATAACTCTGTGATTAACTTTGGACGAGGGAAAGAGTTTTTTTAAATGACCGATCGAGAGAAAAACGTCTGGGAAGAGCTTCTATCCAAGATAGAGAAAAAACTCCAACCACAGAACTTTAAGACCTGGTTTAAACCCACCCAATTATATTCAGCTACTTCAGAAAAGCTGACCATTATGGTTCCTAATGATTTCTTTAAAAAATGGTTAGATAGGCACTATATGGGAATGATAAAAGGAGCGATTACCGAGATTAGTGGGCATGCAATGGAGGTAGATTTTATTCTTCCTCCAAGGTACAACAATATTAAAAAGAGAAAAAATGTTGGCCCTAAGAAAAAACATTTTGTTTCCAGGTTAAATCCTAGATTTCACTTCAATAGTTTTGTGGTAGGAAATAATAACCGATTAGCCCATGCGGCGGCTCTGGCAGTGGCTCAATCTCCTGCGCGTGCTTACAACCCTTTGTTTATCTACGGGAAGGTAGGGTTGGGAAAGACTCATCTCCTTCAAGCTATCGGTCACTATATTACGGAAAATAGAAGCGAGTTGACCTTTACCTATCTATCTTCTGAACAATTTACCAATGAGTTAATAAATGCCATTAGGGATGACAAAACAGTTGCTTTTAGAAGAAGATACAGAAATACCGACGTTCTGCTAGTGGATGATATTCACTTCTTGGCAGGGAAAGAAAGAACTCAGGAGGAGTTTTTCCACACCTTTAATGCCTTATATGAGGCCCACAAGCAGATAGTTCTTTCAAGTGATAGGCCCCCCATGGAGATTCCCACTCTAGAGAAAAGGCTCCTATCACGTTTTGAATGGGGCCTTATTGCTGATATTCAGTCTCCAGACCTGGAAACGAGGATTGCTATTTTAAAAAAGAAAGCAGAAATCGAAAATATAGATCTTTCCGATGAAGTAGCTATGTTTATTGCTGAGAGAGTAAAAACCAATATTCGTAAATTAGAGGGTTGTCTGGTAAGAATGGCTGCTTACTCCTCTCTATTTAAAGAAAAAATAGATATAAATTCAGTTAAGGAAATCTTAAAAGGCATCCTTCCCCAAGAAAAACCCAAACCGATTACAGTAGAGTTGGTTCAAAAAACAGTTAGTAAATACTATAAGATTAAAGAATCAACAATTAAAGGGAAAAAGAGAGTTAGATCTATTGCTTTCCCCAGGCAAATAGCTATGTACCTGTGTCGGGAGCTCACCGAGGATTCTTTCCCAGAAATTGGAGCAAAGTTTGGCGGTAAAGATCATACCACAGTTATGTATGCCTGGAGAAAGATAGCCGAACAGGCTAAGAAGGATGAGGTTTTAAGTAATGAATTAAAAGAATTAAAGAATCTACTAAAAACCTCTTAATATTCTGGGGAGTATTTGAGGATAAACCTTAGTAAAGACTTAAAAGGTTCTTTTGTTGTGAATAAGATAGAAAAGTTCATCTTTTATCCTCACATTTATTTTTCTATTCTGAATAGGTGTAACCATAGCTTTCGTGTTTATCCCCATAATTCACACACTGTACTACTACTACTTACTTAAAGTACATAATAGTAATAGTATTGAGCAAACCTTTAACCAAGGGATACTTAAATAATGGAAAATGGCAGAGTTAATACTCTTTTTGGGAGGGAAAAATGAGCGAGGTTAAAGAGCTCAAGGAGGAAGATTTTCAGGAAAAGGTATTAAAAGCAGATAAACCAGTAGTGGTGGATTTCTGGGCTAAATGGTGCAGCCCTTGCTTAAAGATGGAACCTATGATTGAAGAGCTAAGCAAAGAGTTTAAAGACAAGGCTGATATTTACAAATTAAATGTAGATGAAAGCGCCTCTAAAGCAGCTGAATATGGAGTACGAGGCATCCCTGCTTACTTTTTTTTTAAAAATGGAGAAGTGGTTGATCGGGTAATCGGAATGACGTCAAAAAAGGAACTTGTGCGTCGTTTAATGAGATTGATAAGTTAATTGTTTATGAAAAACAGAAAAGTAAGAGTAGTTTTTCAACCGGAAAGAAAGGAGATTCTCACCTCCATTAAAACTCCTATTAGAGAAGCGATAGAAAAAGCAGGAGTTAAGGTAAATTTTCCCTGCGGCGGAAAAGGGATATGTGGAAAGTGTAGGATTAAGGTCAAAGGGAAACTTTCTCCCTTAACTTCGGTTGAAAAAAAACATCTCCAGTCGGTAGAGAACGATGTTCGCCTGGCTTGCCAGGTAGCTGTTGAAGGCGATGTTGAGGTTGAGATTCATCCCCTTTCCTTAATTTCCTTTCCTAAAATTTTAACTGACAGAATAAACAGAAAAATAAAAATCAAGCCTGTAATTAAGAAAATATACCTTTCTCTTTCTCCCCCCAGCCTTAAAGACCAAATTGCGGATCTATCCCGCCTGGAAAGACATCTGGGAGAAAGAGAGGCTATAGAGAAGGTAAGACTCGAGGAAGGGAAGATAGAGGTAGAGGTGATAGGAGGAGGCAGGGCCAGAGGGATTTGTGGCAGCGGGCTGATAGACGCCTCCAGCCAGCTCCTAAAGGAAAAGATCATTGATAGCTCGGGACGCCTCAAGCCTTCTTCTAAAGCAAAAGAATGGTCGAGCAGGATAATAACGAAGAATGACCATATTGGTTTTCTTCTGGTAGAAAAAGAAAAAGCTCAAGATGGAATCCCTATTATTCTCACCCAAAAAGACATAAGAGAGCTTCAATTGGCCAAGGGGGCTATTTGCTCGGGGATAAAAATTCTCCTTACCTCCCTAGGGGTAGAAAGAGACGAGGTAGATGAGGTTCTCCTGGCCGGAGCATTTGGAAGCTATATTAACCCTGAAAGTGCTCATCTGATTGGTCTTATCCCTACTTTTCCCAAAGCTAAAGTGAGGAGTGTAGGCAATGCGGCAAGTCTGGGGGCAATCATGGCTCTGGTCTCAGAAAAAGACCGTAAGCAAACGGAGAAAATTTCCGAAGGCGTAGACTATGTTGAGCTGGCCTCCTACCCCGATTTTTCGGATATCCTCACCCAGGCCATGGAATTTGGCAAACAGGAGTGAGCCACAAAATAACCACTATTTTTCAGTGTTGGAGGGGGAGGCTTCTTTCTCTTGAGATTCTTCCTTAAGACTCGCCGGTTTTAGTTTACCCTCTGCAATTTCCTTTAAAACCAGGGTAGGGAGTTTCTCGTGAGTGTCCTCCAGGGCCATTTTATCCTTTTCTTTAACAAGTTGTCTAACTCTTCGAATGGCCAAACGGGTAAGTTCGTATTTATCTTCTATCCCACTTTTACGTAGTAAATCATCGGTAGAGAACTTAATCAGCTAAAGCTCCTTTTAACTTGATATCAACCCTCGAAATCTCTCAATTCTTCCAGGGGTACTCTATTCATTCGACAGCGTTCCGCTCTGATTATGGCGGTCAAATCATCCAAAGCTCTATTTATATCATCATTTATTATTAAATAATCATAATAAGGCGCATAGTCAATCTCTTTTTTTGCCTGTTTTATTCTTTCCTTAACCCTCTCGTAATCCTCGGTACGCCGGCTTCTTAATCGCTTTTCTAACTCCTGCCAGGAGGGAGGAAGAAGAAAGGTTAGCACCGCCTGAGGATAGTTTTTCTTGATTTGGGTCCCACCCTCGACATCAACCTCTAGAACTACATCCTTTTCCGCCTCTATGGCCTTATTTAAAAGATTAGCTGAGGTTCCGTAAAGCTGCCCATGCACCTCTGCCCATTCCACGAATTTCCGGGCGTCTACCATTTTTTGGAATTCTTCCCGGGAGACAAAATAATAATCTACCCCTTCTATCTCATTCTTGCGAGGAGGCCGGGTAGTGAAAGATACCGAACAAATAAATGAGGGTGAGCTTTGGAGAAGTCTTTTACACAGGGTAGTTTTGCCGGCTCCTGAAGGAGCAGAAATAACCACGATTAAACTTTTCTTCTTTAACAAGTTTCTGCTTTTATCCATGGAAAAAGATTTTTAAGGATTTAGAGTTAAGCGCCGGAAGCCTACCTGGATCAGTTAAGTTCCAAATTTCTTTTACTCATAAGTGATTGGTTGGTCATTCGATGTTCTGAACTTCCTCTCTAATTCTTTCTAGATCCTCTTTAATTTGGACAACCAGGCGAGAGATAATGAAAGAATTGGCTTTTGCTCCTATGGTATTAATTTCTCTCTGGAGTTCCTGCAGTATAAATCTTATTTTTTTCCCCACTGGCTCTTTCTGCGGCAAAGTGATTTGCAGCTCATTTAAATGAGATTGAAATCTCAGCTTTTCCTCGCTGATATCACCGCGTGAGATAAGAAGGGATAGCTCATGGGCAACCTTTTCTCTATCTTCTCCGGGTACCAAAAGACTCTCTAGCTTTTCCTTTATCTTCTCTTGATAGCTCTTTTGAGCCGTGGGGATCTCTTTTCCCAGGCTGGAAAGTCTTTCTTGGATTCTCTTCAGGTACCGAAGAATGCTTTGAAGATGCTCTTTTCCCTCCTTTTCTCTCATCTTGAGAACATTCTTTAAGGCCTTGGTTAAGGCTTTCTTCAGCATGGTCTCTAAATTCTTTTTGATCTGTGGTTTTGTGGATGACGAGATTACCCCGGGGAGGGCTAAGAGATGAGAGAGAGTTACTCTCTCATTCAGCTCCAGGTCCTGACAAAGCCTGGAAAGGACATTTTTATAAGAGGTGGCACGCTCCCGATTTATCGCTACTTCAGAGAGAAAGGGGAGTTTCCATCTAATCTCAACATTAAGATTTACTTTCCCCCGCTTAATTTTTCCTCTGACTAACTGCCTAATTTTTTTCTCCCAGGCAAAAGGAATCGCCTCAGAAGAATTAACTTCTATTTCCAGGAACCGGTGATTAACCGTGCTCATCTCCAGATGGAAATCTACTTCCTGGCTGCTTTCTCTTCCTTCCCCATACCCGGTCATACTGTGCAATTAAAACGCTCCTGGCCGACTGACCATTATTATACCTTACCCCTCTCCCCTGTCAAGAAATACCTCGGGACTCTTTTCCTCCGTCGCTGTATATCAGCTATAGCCTTTATAAATCTTTCCGATACCTCTAGCCTTAATGACCTCCATCCCTATTCTCCAGGATTTTTTCCACCTGGTGTGAGTCCTTAAGCTCCTTTAGAATCTCCTTCAAGGTTTTTCCCAGCACCGGATGAATAAGGGGAGGATTGATTTCTACCAGTGGCGTAAGGACGAATCTCCTTTTATGTAGATGAGGGTGGGGAACTACCAGATCGACCTTGTCAACTACTGCATCCTCGTAAAGTAAAAGATCCAGGTCTATCATCCGGGAGGCTTTCTTTTTTTCTCTGACCCTTCCCATCCTTTTCTCAATTTCGAGTAAGGTATGGAGAAGTTTTTCCGGGGGCTGTTCGGTTTTTCCTTCCAGAACACAGTTTACAAACCATCCACCTTTCATTCCCACCGGCTCGGTAAGGTAGAAAGAGGATATTTTTTCCACTACTATCTTCTTTTTTAGGTGATTCAGGGCAACGTCTATATTCTTAAGTCTATCGCCCTTATTTGAACCTAATCCGATATAGACGACGGGCATTTATTTCCGTGCCTCAAAATACCTCCCCCCACACTTCTCAGAATCCTTAGGATTCCTGCCTCCCGGTATTTCCACCCCGAAGCATTTACCCTTTTTCTCATCCACCGGCTCATAATGTACACAATCTCTACATTTTGCCATTTACCTCACCCTCTGTTTTTAAAACCGAATCCCCTATCCAGTTGAAAGTACAAAGGTCTACTCAATCTTCACTATTACCTGGCGGTGGCGGGGGCCATCGAACTCACAGAAATAAAGGGACTGCCAGGTGCCCAGGACTAATCGGTGATTCTCGATGAATATAGTCTCAGAGGAGCCGACTAAAGATGCCTTTATATGAGCAGGGGAGTTTCCCTCCCGATGTTGATAATCACCGCTCAAGGGGATGATCTTATCCAGTTGATTTAGGATATCTCTTCTCACACTGGGATCAGCTCCTTCATTGATAAGGATTCCGGCCGTGGTATGAGGAACAAATACCCGGCAGGTCCCCTCTTTTACCTGGGTCTGTTTTACCATATCCTCCACTTGAGAGGTGATATCGATTAACTCTGTCCGGGAATGGGTAGAAAGGGAGAATCTTTTCAGCACTTTAGCCTTCTTCTTGTTTCATAAGCTTCTCGGGGGTGGTAATCCTAATGCGGGGGTAGCCACTAATGAGGTTATAGGCATTTATTTTTCTTTCTATCTGGGTTTTGACCAGATGGGCAAAATCCCAGCTAACAAATATATCGACTTTATTTATCACGGCCAGTGCCAGATGTAGGGCATCGTTGAAGGCATTAGGAGGGATGATCTTTTCCTCGACGTACCTTCTAGCTAGTTTCTCGGCCAGGGGGGAGATCTCCAGAGTAGGAAAATCACCAATTAAGGAGAGGATGGCATCTCTTTTATCTTTAGTTTCCAGGGCCTTTATTTCCTCAACCGTTAACCTGGAGATTATCACCCGATAATGAGGAATCTTGACCTTCCACCACTCACAAGTGATCTTTCGGCGCTGCGGCTGGGAAGTCTCGCAGCAAGCAGAAGGAATGGAAGGATCAAGATATACGCTCTTCATAGATTAAAGGAGTCCATAGTCAGCCAGAGCCTTCTCCAACCTTTTCTCATTCTCCTTTTTCATCCCATCTAGAGGAAGTCTCCACTCTGGCTCAATCATCCCCAGACGGGCCATGGCTGTCTTTATGGGAAGGGGATTGGTCTCGATGAACATAGCCTGGCAGAGGGGATATGTCTTGTAGTGAAGCTCCCTTGCCTTGCTGATCTTTCCCTTTAAGTAAGCGTCTACCATTTGACTCATCTCTTGGGGTATGATGTTGGCTACCACCGATACTACCCCCACACCACCAAGAGATAGAATGGGCAGAGTATGAGAGTCATTTCCGGAAAGGACCGAAAAGTTAGAGTCGGATAAAGACACAATACTGGATACCTGGTCCATATTGCCACTTGCCTCTTTAATGCCTGCTATGTGGGGGAGCTTACTTAATTTAGCCACCAATGCCGCATCAATATTTACTCCCGTGCGTGAGGGAACATTGTAGATAATAAGAGGAAGGCCAATAACCGCCAATTTCCGGTAATGAGCTTCCAGACCCTTGGAGGTAGGTTTATTATAATAAGGAGTGATTACCAGGGCAGCATCTGCACCAGCCTTCTTGGCAAATTGAGTTAACTCCTCGGCCTCATGGGTGTTGTTGGAACCAGTCCCGGCCATTACTGGAACTCGATGATTGACCTCCTTTACAGTTATCTCTATCAATCGTTTATGTTCGTTAAAGGATAGGGTAGGTGACTCTCCCGTGGTTCCACAGGGAACTATTCCATCCACTCCCTTTTCCAGACAAAACCCGATGAGCTTGCGGAAACTATCCTCATCTACCTTTCCCCCTTTGAAAGGAGTAACTGTGGCTACATAACATCCTTTGAACATTAGTTAACCTCCCTTTCCCATTTTCCCTCATATACCACTTCTGCCTTACCCTCCAGGAAAACCTCCGTAAATTTATGGGGGCCTGATTTGTGAAAATAGACCTTCAGGTCTCCTCCGGGGGTTTTTATCTTCACCGGAGAACTGAGGGTGTAGACAAGATTTGCCGCTATAGCAGTAGCTACTGCTCCGGTACCGCAACTTAAAGTCTCCGCCTCCACTCCCCTTTCATAGGTTCTCATCCTCACATTCTCATTCTTTATTTCGGCAAAGTCAACATTGGTGCCCTCTGGCTGAAACTTTCTATGGTATCTTATCCGGGATCCTATTTCGGGAAGATTGATCTTTTCTACCTGCGGGACAAAGAGAACAAAGTGAAGCACTCCTGTATCCAGAAAATGGCCCTTATAGGAGCTATCCCCCAGGTTTATCTCTAAGTTTAAGTGTGAAGGGGAAGGGTCTTTCATTCTTATGCGAACCCCATCTTTTTTTACCTGAGAGAAAATTTTTCCTGATAAGGTCTCAAAAGAACACTTTTCCCCTGCGATTTTCTTAAGGTGGGCAAATCTAGCTATGCATCGGGCTCCATTTCCACACATTGCCGGCTCGCTGCCATCAGGATTGAAGATACGCATTTTAAAATCGGCCACCCGAGACTTTTCCAGAAGTAGAACTCCATCTGCTCCGATGCCGGTCTTTCTGGGACATACTCTTCTGGCAAATTCAGCTCTATTCTTGATAAGATGAGAGCGGTTATCAATGACGATAAAGTCATTGCCACTTCCCTGCATCTTGATGAAAGGGATGGGACCAGGAAGAGCTTTCTTTTCCCTCAGGGAGCGAGATTTAGAACTCAGAGAAGAATCTCTAAAGGAAAAGAATAATTTCTCAGGAATGGACTCTTTCTTAACCAGATCTTTATAAGTTTCCCTGTCTCGAATTATCCACCAGCGATCCTCCTTCACCAACACTTCTGCTGGTCTGGGCCGAGCATTGTAAGTAAAACTCATGCTAAAGCAATAGGCTCCGGTATCCATGATGGCCAGATACTCTCCTTCCGTGATTGGGGGAAGCTTTCTTTCCCGAGCAAAAAAATCTCCCGACTCACAGACAGGACCTACTACATCCACTACCTCAGGGGAATCCACCTCATGAGGTTCTTTTAGTTTTTTTATCTGGTGATAGGCTCCATAAAGGGATGGTCTAATGAGATCGTTCATCCCCGCATCTACAATGATAAATCTCTTTTTTCCTCTCTTCTTTTTATAAAGTACCTGAGTGATTAAGACCCCGGCCGGTCCCACCAGGAATCTTCCTGGCTCAAGGATTAATTTTGCCCGGCTCTTCTTTATCAATGAATAGATTTTTTCTGCTAGATCCTTAATGTTTAAAGGGAGCTTTCCTTCCTCATAGCTGATGCCAAATCCCCCTCCCATATCGAGATATTTTAGGTTCAGCCCCTTTTCTTTAAGTAGTTCAAGAAAATCCAGGATCTTTTCCAGAGCCCTAAGATAAGGGTGAAGGCTGGTTATCTGGGAGCCGAGATGAAAATGAATCCCTATCGGCTCTAAGAGGGGCGATTTTTTAATCTGGGAGTATAGTTTCTCTGCCTCATCAAATTCAAGACCGAACTTATTTTCCCTCTTACCGGTGGTGATGTAGCGGTGAGTTTTAGCATCCACATCGGGATTTATGCGCAAGGAGATTCTGGCGGAGTGGTTCAATCTTTGGCTGAGATTTTCTATTAATCTTAACTCTCCTTCTGACTCCACGTTAAACATAAAGATATTCTCTCTTAAGGCGTATTCTATCTCCTCTTCTTTTTTCCCCGGTCCAGCGAAAACTATTTTTTGAGGAGGGAATCCAGCCTGAAGGGCTTTGTATAGCTCTCCTCCCGAGACAACGTCTGCTCCAGCACCTTCGGCAGCCAGAATCCGGCAAAGGGTAAGATTTCCATTGGCCTTCAATGAATAACAAATTAAGGGGGAGAGCTTACTGAAGGCATGGGAAACCTCCCTGTAACCACCAATTAAGCTATTATAGCTGTAAAGATAAAGGGGAGTCCCTATCTCCTCAGCCACCTGGCCGAGCGCCACTTCTTCAGAGAAAAGTTCTCCCTCCTTATAGTGAAAATAGCTTTTTCTATTAGCTGGCAAGGGGGTTTTCTCCTTCCTCCAGTTTCTCCTTAGCCAGTTTTATCTGTCTGGCCAGGGACTTTTTTCCGGTACCCCCGCTTGATTCTTTATTAAAAACAGATTCTTCCAGCCTTATCCTCTGGAAAACATCGGCCTCAAAAAGGGGAGAAATCTTCCCATAATCTTTCAAAGTTAGATCCTCAAAACTCTTGTTTTCTTTTAAACAGTGCTTAACCAATTTGCCCACCATTCCGTGAGCTTCTCGGAAAGGAACACCTTTCTCTACCAGATAATCGGCCAGGTCTGTAGCAGCGAAAAAGCCTTTTTGGGCCTGTTTTCTCATATTCTCAGGCTTTAGCTTTATCTTACCCATCATCCTGGGGTAAAGTTTTAGACATTGTTTGATAATCTTAACCGCCTCAAATAAGGAAGATTTGTCTTCCTGTAGGTCTCGATTGTAGGAAAGGGGAAGAGCTTTCATGGCGGTGAGAAGAGAGAAAAGATTTCCATAAACTCTGGCCGTTTTTGCCCGGGTGAGTTCGGCCGCATCAGGATTCTTTTTATGCGGCATAAGGCTGGAGCCGGTGGTAAAGGCATCACTTATTTCAACAAAGGAAAAGGCAGGAGATGACCAGAGGATGAGATCCTCTGAGAGACGGGAAAGATGCATCATTAGAAGAGCCGCACAACATAAGAATTCAATGACATAATCACGGTCACTCACGGTATCCATACTATTCTCAGTAATGAGGGGAAAATTTAAAAGCCTGGCCACATAGTCTCTATCAATGGGTAAAGACGTTCCAGCCAGAGCTCCTACCCCCAGGGGTAGGACATTGACTCTCTCATAGCAGTCTTTTAACCGTAGTTTATCCCGTTGTAGCATCCAAAAATAAGCTAAAAGGTGGTGAGAGAAAAGAACTGGCTGGGCATATTGTAGGTGCGTATAGCCCGGAAGGATAACTTCCCTATTTTTTTCGGCAAGCTCAAGGATCGCCTTTTGAAACGTAGCTATGAGGCGGAGAATTTCGCTTATCTCCTCTCTCAAGAAAAGTCTTTCATCCAGGGCTATCTGGTCATTTCTGGATCTTGCCGTGTGAAGCTTTTTGCCAGCATCCCCGGCTCTTCTTATTACCTCCTCCTCTATAGCCATATGAATGTCCTCTTTCCCGCTGAAGCCAAGCTTTCCCTTATCTAAGTTTTCTTTTATCTCTTCCAGGGCCAGGATGATCTTTTGAGCCTCCTTTTCCTCGATGATTCCCACCTTGGAGAGCATTTTGACATGAGCAATGCTCCCGGCTATATCGTAGCGGTAGAGTTTCTTATCTACGTCAATAGAGGAGGTGAAATCCTTCACCAGCTCATCGGTCTCCTCAGTGAATCTTTCGGCCCAGAGGCTCATTAAAATATTTCCCTCCCGTTTTATCTATGGCAGGGGGCACAACTTGGTGCTCGGCAGGTGGCGCAGCTACTTGTTCCAGCTACTGGACCTTCTTTGGTTCTCCCGCTGATAAATCGGGGAAGAAGTTTTTCCAGCCGGGAGCCACCGCATTTTGCGCATTTGAGTTCATTTTCCTGGCCCAGATTTACCAGGCGGGTAAACTCTTCACCGCAGCCAATGCATTTGTATCGATATAAAGGCATTTTGGCCTACCTTCTTGGGCTCTGCCTCTATATTAGCCCAATCTGGATTCCTAAGTTTAGTATAATTTGGTGGAGCTGTCAAATTGACTCTTTTAGAAAAATCCCTTATTATGGCTTAGTTATCTTATTCGAAAATGCCGAAATTTTTGAATGATTGAAAGTAACTGTTCACCGCAAAGATCGCAGAGTACGCAGAGATAAATCAAAAAAACTTAATGAAATAACAGAAAAATTAGAAAAATAAAACCATCTCGAGCTATATTTTGCCACAAGCTTGACCAAGACTCTCTTACTCTTAGCGTTCTCGGCGTGCTCTGCGGTAAAATATGATAAGGCTGAATAGTTACAACTAAGAAGCGAAAGGAGAAAATGGCTTGAAGGCGATTTTAAAAAAGAAAGAGGCTGTGGGTTTTGATCTTGAGGAGATGCCTGTACCTGAGCCCAAGCCCAAAGAGGTTCTTGTTAAAGTGAAAGCCGCTGCTATATGTGGCTCGGATTTGAAATTATATAAATGGACCTCCAAAATTAGGAGCTTGGTGAAGTTCTTACCCTTTATCCCCGGCCATGAATGCTCAGGTGTAGTGGTAAAAGTAGGCAAAGAAGTTAAGACGGTAAAACCAGGAGATAAGGTAGCGGCGGAAACCCATATTCCCTGTGGAAAATGCTGGCAATGCCAGCACAACCGCCCCCACACCTGCCAGAATATGGAACTTTTTGGCCACAGTGTAAATGGTTGTTTTGCTGAATACTCTATAATACCCGAGGTCTCCACCAGGAAACTACCTGAGGACTTACCTTTTGAGAAAGGATGTCTTCTTGAACCAATGGGGATACCCTTGAGGGCAGTATATGAAGGAGAAGTGGAGGCAGATTCCATAGTGGTCATAGGATGTGGGCCTATCGGACAATTTGCGGTAGGAATTTCGAGGATAAAAGGAGCTGAAGAGATTATCGCCGCCGATATCAACGAGGAAAGGCTAAACATAGCCAGGAGAATGGGAGCAACCCATCTGGTTAATCCTCAAAAAGAATCCCTCTTGGATAGAGTTTTATCTCTGACCAACGGAAATGGAGCAGGAGTGATAATCGAGGCTTCGGGTGATGCTGAAGCCTTAGAGAAAGCATTTAATTACTTAAGGGTTGGGGGGAAGTTATTTATGATAGGTCATCCTGAGGAGCTTTTAAGGATCGATGGATCTCCTCAGATCATTCTCAAGGAAGCCAGGATCAGAGGATTATTTGGAAGGGAAATATGGAGAACCTGGGAGATAGCCGAGGATCTTCTTTCCTCGGGAAAACTCAATATAGATCCTATCATTACTCATAAGTTTTCCTTAGAAGACTTCGAGAAGGCTTTCAATATAGCAATTTCGGGCGAAGGATGCAAGGTACTTCTCATTCCTGTTAGCTAAAGTTCACACAACCCTAAGGAGTAATTCAATGGCTGTTCTCATCACTGGAGGTTATGGACAATTAGGGTCCTGGCTTACCTACCGATTTGCCAGGGAGGGAAAGGAGGTTATAGTCCTCGATGTGGTAGATAAAGACCTTGATTATCTGAAGGAAGTGAAAGATAAGATTACATTTATTCGGGCAAGTGTGCTCGATTTCCCAAAACTTACGGAAGTATTTATCCGCTATCAGGATAAGATTGAAGGGATCATCCATACAGTAGCTGTAACTGCCGACCCTGCTCTTTGGGGAAATCCTCACCAGGGTCTGATGATAAATCTGACCGGGACAGTCAATATGCTCGAGCTGGCAAGGCTCTTTAAAATTAAGAAATTTCTCTTTGCTAGCTCAGGGGCAGTGTACGGAGAGGTAAGAGACAACCCTTCTGAACTTACTTATCCTCTTCATCCCGGCGACCTATATGGTGCCAGCAAGGCGGCCGGGGAGCTCATTGGTCAGCAATATGAGAATCACTATGGTCTTGATTTTCGGAGTGCTCGCCTTTACTTTTTCTTTGGTGCGGGAAGGCTTCCTTCCCAGCAAACTGAGCTGTTTAAAAACCTTTTAGGACCTCTTGAGGGTCTTCCTGATCTAAAACTGGAGAAGGGTGCTGATCAGAGACTGGGTTTTACCTATGTTAAGGATGCCGCCCAGGGAACTTATCTTCTCTACCAGGCTGAAAATCTCAAGCACAAATCGATAAATATCTGTTCTGAGCAGCCGATTTCTTTCCCCCAGATGATAAGCTTAGCTCAAAAGTATAGTGATAAACCTACTCAGGTGGATATAGGGCCGGGCAAACTCCTTCCTCGCGGAGAGACTTTGGACATCTCTCTTGCCAAAGAGGAGCTTGGATTCTATCCCCAATATACAGTAGAGCAAGGTATGAAAGAATATGCCCGGTGGGTAAAGAAAAATAAAGAGAGGGAAAAAACTTAACCGTCTTTTATTATAGAATCAGATAGCGTAAGTATTCAGTGAACCCCGTCATTTTTGGTAGTCGCAGGCTTTAGCCTGCGCACCCTAAAGAGTGCGGCTACCCTGAAAATTCAATGTGACACGGCGTTTACTGAGCATTTACCAGATAGCTAAACTGTAAATAAAAATATGATGAGGAAGAATTAGAGAGGACAATAGGATGGCTAGATATGTCATTGGCGGTGATGTGGGCTCATCGGGGTACAAAGCAGTCCTTCTGGATATTGAAACCGGTGAGGTTAAGGCAACTGCTAGTGTGGTTTACGAAGTGAACTGGGTTAAGCCAAGCTGGGCTCAACAAGATCCCATTCTCTGGAGAAGGGCATTTATAAAGGCAACTAAAAGGCTATTAAAAAATGCAGGAATTGCAAGTAAAGAAGTTGAGGGGATTGCTTTTTCTGGTCAGCAGCACGGAGCAGTGGTAGTGGATAAGGATAATCAACCTTTATATGAAGCCATTTTATGGTGTTGCCAAAGGAGTGCTCAGGAATGTAAGGATATAGAAGAAAGTGTAGCCAAAGAGACTGCTAGAACAGATGCTTATGTTGAAGAGATTGGTATGCATGCTATGCCTGGTTTTCAAGGACCAAAGGTGCTCTGGATCTATAGGCACCTACCCCAGGTTTATAAAAGGACAGAGCAAATTCTATTTCCCAAAGATTGGTTAAAGACGGAAATCAGCCGAGAAAAAATGTGGGCAACAGAACTTTCTGATCTTTCTGGCTCAGGTTATCTAAGACTAGATGGCACATTGTCGGAATTGGTAATGAAGATTATGAAATTAAATTCTCGCTGGATACCCGAGATTCTTCCTTCTACTTCTCAAGCAGGTACTGTTTCAGAGGGGATGGCTAAAAAGACAGGTTTAGATGTAAATACCAGAGTCTTCGGTGGAGGAGGAGATAATCCCTGTAGTATGCTAGGCAATAATGCCTATCTTTTGGAGAGTGTGGGTACCTCAGGCACCTTTTCCGTCAGGGTTAAACAGCCCATCGTGGATGGAACTCTACACCCTTTCATTCTTCCTGATGATAGATTTAGTCATCCTTGGGGGCCAAGGCAGCCCCTACACTGCATTATCGATGCGGCCAGTGCCATAGATTATATCGCCGAGAAGGTTTATGGAAAAGGTAAATTCACTTACGAGATGCTTAACAGAGTTGCCAGAAATACGCCGGCAGGGTCCAATGGCAAAATCATTGTTCCTTTTATCCATGGACAAAGGGTTCCCTATGTGCCTCAGGGTAAACTCTATATTAAAGGGTACAATCCGAGTAAGAATAAGAAGGAAGATTTGATTCGTGCGGTAATGGAGGGAGTGGCCTATGCTATGAAGTATGGTTTTGAGCTCTTACAAAGAGGTATGCAAAAGCAGAAAATAGCTGAGCCGAAAAGAATTACCATTACCGGGGGCGGTTCCAAAGGCGAAGAAGCTAGCCAGATAAGATCGGATGTCTACGGCAAGGAGCTTATCAATCCTCATACTGAGGGTGCAGCGGTTGGTGCTGCCTACATTGCTGCGGCAGGAGTGCTTGACGAGCCAGTAGAAGAGGTATCAGCCAGGTTATTTGAAAGAGGGGCTCAACTTAGCCTGCAAAAACCCACTATTGTAATTCCCCGGGATGAAAACATCAGGCTGTATGAAGAGGGCTATCAAAGATATTTAGAAGTTCTTGAAGAGGCTATGGAGAATAACTTTGAGCAAAAATGGTAGAATTCAGGTTATTAATTATCATAGTAGTTTGAAGCGAAAGTCAAAAGAAAAACCGCGGTCTATTGACTTTAGTCAAAATTATATTAATATTGACTAGAGTATTATACAATAGTTATACAATTTTGTATAGAAAAATGCCAAAATTAATTAAACGAAAGCTCATGGATAATTTACTGGACAGTCTTGATAAAAAATTTATCTGCATATTAGTTGGTCCTCGACAGGTCGGTAAAACCACGTTGCTTAAGATGCTAATCCAGGAAATCGAGAAGAGAACCCATAAAAAGATTATTTATTTAAATCTTGATGATGTAACCATTAGAGCTCGCCTTTCTCAAGATCCTGTAGAGCTTCGAAGAGAAATAGAAAGAAGAATAGGAAAACCTCTTATCAGACTAAAAGATAAATTATTTTTAATCATCGACGAAGCTCAAAA
>DAOVGK010000019.1 GCA_030672445.1 Candidatus Aerophobota bacterium | reverse complement strand
GGGAGTGGCTGCAGTGCCGTAGATGCTCTCACCGTTGACCTTAAGCCACCTACCTACCGCAGCTAATCGATCCACGCTAGGTTGGGGAATGACACCCTCAGTTGTAGGACCCACGTTGAGCAGGTAGTTGCCTCCCTTGCTGACAATCTCCACTAGCTTGTGAATCAGAACCCCGGTTGATTTCCAGTTATGATCATAGCTTTTAAATCCCCAGGTATCATTTATGGTCGCAGGGGTCTCCCAATCACCCTCAATCTTTTCAGCAGGAATTTCGTTATCCCCTCTCTCCCTGTAGTCTCCAATGCCAGTTTCAAAGCCTGATGGGTCTATGCGACCGCTGATAATGGTGTCTGATTGTAAGTTACGAACCCACTCTTTTATATCTCTAGCCTGCTCTGGAGTCGGAGTCATGATATCAAACCAAAGGACAGCCACAGGACCGTAGTTGGTAAGTAGCTCCTGAAGTTGAGGTTTTACGTAGCCCTCCAGATAGCTGGAGAAGTTTTTTTCATTTGGATCAAAATCCCAATCATTCCCGATTCCATCTGGATGATGCCAGTCCAATGTCTGGGAGTAGTAAAAACCCAACCTAATGCCTTCTTCCTCGCATACCGTGGCTAGGTCCTTGAGGGGATCACGCTTGAACGGAGTTGCTTTTACAATATTGTAATCGGTCAATTTGGTATCAAACATACAAAATCCATCATGATGTTTGGCCGTTACGACAATCCACTTCATACCGGCATTCTTGGCAATCTGAACCCATTCTCTAGCGTTGAACTTAACGGGATTGAGCTGTTTGGCAAAGGGTTCGTATTCCTCGATAGGAATTCTGGCACGGTGCATAATCCATTCTCCTATGCCCGGTACTTTACTGCCTTTCCACATACCGGCCAGCACAGTATAAATACCCCAATGGATGAACATACCGAATCGTGCTTCACGCCACCACTTCATCTTCTCCTCTTGTTTCATCTTTTCCTCCTGGGGGGGACTATTTCATCATCTTACTCTTTTTTACTCTCCAATGATAAAAAATGAGTAAATAGTCTATCTTTTTATATTATTACACCTATTTCTTCGAAAATCCTATACGGTAAACTATTCTTCATACAGTCAATCCAAAAACAACGATTCACTCACTCATTGAAATATCTGTTAAAACGAAGATGCCACCCGCCATCGAGCCGGATGAATTCACCAGTAAGATAGTGATCTCGAAGAATATACAGGATTGCCGGAACTACCGAAGCAGGGTGCTGAAAAGCTGGCTTAAGGTATAAGAACAACTTTTAACAATCCAGATTTAGCTTCAAGTAATTCTTTGAAAGTCTCAGGCCCCTCGGATAAAGGAAGGACTCGACTCAGAATAGGTGCCGGGTTGATTTTCCCGCTGGTAAACAAATCGATACAATCACGATGTTCGCCTGCCGAGGCCTCGATTCGACTACTTTTATTTATCCCAGAGTTTCAAAAATACAGGATGTTGTAGGCCTTTACAGCGTGCTTTGCAGCCTCGGTTCTTTTCCTTTGGTTTATAAGCGATCTAGCGATTTCATACTCTTTTCTAGCTCTGGCCAAGGCAGGCTTGTTCTTTGAGATGCCCATCAGTTGTTCTGTGAGGAGGAGTATTTCATCCAAGAAAGTATGATTCAGGTAATTGAGCTTTTCATAGTGTTCGATTCTGTCCGATAGATTTTCGAATGGCTTCTTATCTTTGGAAAGTTTAGCTAATTTCTGCCCTGAGGCATACAGTCTTGCTCGTCGTTTCTGGAAGTTGAACCTTGAAACGGGAGTGGGATCTATTCCCCTTATCTCTCGGTGATAGAAGAAGCTGTAGATGGATTGGACCGCCAAACATAATCCCTTTCCGGTTCCCCCAGCGACTGAAATTCCAAGACCATACTTTCCATTGGCGTTAGAAATCCTCACCGTATCCATAAAATCCTTGGTTAAGCCGTTGATGTCACCATAGTAGACTGGAGCCCCTATGATTAAGGAATCAGCTTCCTCACATAACCTACTTAGCTGCTGGGGAGATTTGGCTTGCTCGGTATAGAATGGAACTCTGAAATCTAGCAAATACACCTTCTCAGTCTCAACACCAGCTGATTTTGCCCCTTCCAAAGCCCGAGTGATTAACTGGTCAGTTAAACGTCCTTTGCGAGGACTGCCCACAACACCGAGAATCATCTGTCTCACTTCCTTCCTGAACTGTAGTCTTTACTTTGGTTCATTCCCCTTGAGTTTTGAAAATATGCTACATCTTGCGAGTCAAGTTCATCTTATATCTCCAGGTTTCATTCGGGGCATGCTCCCCCTGAATCTCAAGCAGGCTCCTTCCTTGTCTCCTCTAGAGAGAAAGGCACACATCCACTGGCAAAGTGGAGTCCTATCTAAAATTTGACGTCCTACAACTGCTCAGGGAAGATCTGCAATAATCTTCCGATATTCATCCTCTGTGAAGGCGCGAAGGGTCTCAGTACGAACATTACCTAGCGAACCGATAGCGAGAGTTAGCTTGGCTATCGTCTCATCATCCGGGGCTTCGACAACGAAGACTGTGTCGTACTTGCCCATCACCAAATAGAACTCTTTCACCTCTGCGCCCATAACTCGAAAAGTTTGTTTGGCGGCGGCGACTCGGTCTGGACTCTCTTTGATGTTTTTTATGCCTTGCTGTGTAAAGCGGAATAGAATAATATAAGTAACCATTGTGTTACCTCCTATAGTTAAGGGAATATTCTCTTTACTTCGGTTTCCAAAGCTTTAGCAACTTTTATTTTCTCATCCTTACTAACCTTACTTAGTCCTCCTTCTATTCTGGAGATGCACCAATGAGATTTATTTACCTTTTTAGCCAGAATTTGAATAATTTCTTTAATCTGATGGGAGTACTATTTTTTCACCTCCTTCCTCTTTTGTTCCACCTAAAATTGGGTTATTTGTGAAAATAGGCTCAGTGCCCTATTTTCTTTTCAAAATAGACCTATAGGGGCCTCATCGATGAAAGATTTTGACCGCGGTAATGGCCAGGTCATCAACACAAAAGTATACACCTATCCCAGCTGGTATAAGAATAGCTGCTATTGCAATGAGGAGCCAAAGCACAGCCACCTCAGCCTTACGCCACCTGAGTACCTTTTCCACTATCAGTTTTATGGTTTTCTCAGTCATCCTTTGTCTCCTTTACGGCTTAGTTACTCTGAACATAAAGAATGTGTAAGCCTAGTCTATCATAGCTGAAAAGTGGGCCGCGTCAAAGAGAGCCTCACTGGATTTGGGTGAGGGTTGACTAATAATTTTATTTCGTTAAATTACTGTTGGAGCAGAGGTCTTCAAGAGAATAACAGGCATTTGCGGATGAAAGCCGGCAGCTCATCTTGCCTTTAGGGCAGTTAGTCGTTTCGCCTTGAGGCTCTGTTTTTTGAATTATCCTTAAGTTGTCTGTCCTCTTGTCGGTCAAAAAATGAAATCTGCACTAAAGCTTGCCAGATTCTTTAAACCATGACAAATTGACAACCACTGAAATTTACCTTAATATGTCGCCAGAGGACGTAATTAGGGACTTTTGAACAAGTGGTACCTTCCGTATATAACTTGTTAGGGGAAATGCTAACAAAATAACAGCTCGGGAGAGATGAATAATGACTAAGGTGGGTTTGGTGAAGGGCCAGGACCGATTTATCAACGTATTTCAAGCTTTGGTCAACGCTGGTGAGGAGGTCAAACAAAAGATTCAGGGAAAGGTGCTGATCAAGGTCAATACTGTTATGAAGGGCGCTCCTCTGGCCAACACTCATCCGGAGGCTTTGAGGGCGGTACTGGAATTTTTAAAGGCCTTGAATCCAGACCAGATTTTAGTAGGAGAAGCCAGCGGCAATCCCAGGGAGCGATTTCGGGAGTGCGGCTTTTTCGAATTGCAGGATAGATATTCCTTTGATTTTTTGGACTTCAACACCACGGAATATGAGGAACTGGAGCTTCTCTCCACACAGATGAAGCCTTTGCCGGTCAGAATCGCCAAGGCTTACCGGGAGTTCGATTGCCTCATATCTCTATCCGTTCCCAAGGCCCACAGTGAAGCAGTGCTCACCCTTTCGGGAAAGAATATGATGGGTTTTTTAGCTAATGGGGAGCAATGGAAAGTTCACGGCATCAGGGACTTCCAGGGGGATAATCTAAAGGATTGCGTGCGGGTCATCCACAGAAATTTGCGCACGCTCCTGGGAGAGGTTCGGCCCCATGTCGCCGTCCTCGACGGATTCCACTCCTTCGAGGGAGAACCTGTCCCACAATGTGCCAGAGGCAAGAAGGTGGATTTAAAGATTGCCGTGGCCGGCAGCGATTTCGTGGCGGTAGATACCATAACGGCTAAGGTATTGGGGTTCGATCCTCAGGATATCGGTTATTTGGCCTACAGCGCTGAGGACGGATATGGAACCTGGGATCTCTCGCAGATACAGGTTGTGGAAACTCCCCTTGAGGAGGCGAGGAGACCACTTAAACCCGCTCCCAGAATAGATGTTCTTTTGAGCTGGGGGTAGTTGTATGTTCAAATCTATAGTTTTTGATATGGATGGGGTCATAATTGATAGTGAACCACTCCATTTTGAAGTTGAAAAGAAACTCTTTAAGGAATTAGGTTTAGCCATTTCTGACGAGGAACATCGTTCTTTTGTCGGTACTGCGAGTAGAGAGATGTGGTTATACATAAAAGACAAATACGAACTTAATCAGTCAGTTGAAGAATTGGTTGAAATGGAAAGAACCAGCTACATGGATTACTTATTATCTCAGGAAAATGAGGAGGAGCCAATGCCTGGAGTAGCCCGGTTAATTGAAGAACTATATAAAAATAAGGTAAAGCTTGTGGTAGCCTCATCTGCCTCAATTAAAAACATTGAAATAGTTCTTAAAATGTTTAACTTAGAAAGATTCTTTGAGACCAAAGCCAGTAGTGATGAGGTGAAGAGTGGGAAACCTGCTCCCGACATTTTTCTTTATGCTGCTAAAGTCATAGGCGCTCGACCAGAAGAATGCATTGTAATAGAAGATTCAAAGAACGGTGTAGAAGCGGCGAAGTCAGCGGGGATGAAATGTATTGGTTTTCAGAATCCCAATTCTGGAAATCAAGATTTATCTTCTGCAGATATGGTTATAAATAGTTTCTCAGAGATCAATTATCAAGAATTACGGCAGATTCTGGAAAAGCCTGCAGAGGCTTAAAAAATGCTGCTGAACGAGTTGCCGGATTACAATTTAAGCTTGGGAAGATTTCAGTCTCTACTTCTTGATACAAGCAGCGTAATTAGTAGTACTCCCAGAAGATAAATCGTACAGGTGGCAAGACCTACAGATAGCCCTACCTCGGGGATATCAGAAAGTCGACCAATTATAATAGGAGAAATTATTCCTCCAAGCCCTACCCACGCCGTCATGCTCCCGCTTACCACTCCTAAATACTGGGGGAATCTATCCCCGGCCAGTGAAAAGATTGTTGGATACATCCCAGAAAGAAAAATTCCGTAGAGGAAGATAAGCAGGGCCGCTATCCCTACATCAGCTGTTGTTAGAAATAAAATTATGGTGATTGTACCGCCTACACTGGATACAGAAAGAGCAAAGATTGGCGAGGTTTTTTCTACCCACCAGCCGTACGCAAAACGACCTGCTAACATTGCTGACCAGAAACAAGATAAAAACAAACCTGATTGGAATTGAGATAACCTGAAATTGGGATTTATCCTGAGGTATTCAACTAACCAGGCAATCAGTCCTACTTCTGCAGCTACATAGAGAGCAATGGAAAGACTCAAAAGAAGAAAAATCCTGTTTTTTATAAGATGGAGAAGTACTTTTAGTTTTATCCCCTGGTCTGAACGAAAGGTGGGACAGGCCTGAAGTAAAAGGCTAATGAAAAGAACAAAAGACGTCACTGCATTAAGATAGAAGATCGCCTGCCAGCCAGAAACAGACATTAACCATCCTCCTATAAGAGGAGCAATCAAGGCTCCTAAAGCAAAGAAGGCATGGGCAAGGTTAAGATAAAGAGAGCTTTTATCTGGATGAAGATGGATAATAAGGGCATTAGTCAAGCCTTCGAGAATTCCATTTCCTACACCAATGAGGAAATTAAACATAAAGAAAAGATAAAAGGGGTCAGCCAACTTAATTTCTGGAAGATATCCAAAAGCCGCATTACCCAAAGATGAAAACATGAGTCCAAAAATTATTAACTGTTTTTTACCAAACCGTTCCGAGAGGTATCCGCTGACAAGCGCAGCAACAATAAATCCCACAGCATTTACTGAGAGAAGATTCCCTTTTTGGACTCTGTTCCACCCGTAATTAAGACCAATATCATAGATAGTTTTGGGAAGAGCAAGAAAATTAAATGAAGCCAGGACAAAAACCATAAAACAGAGGAAAGTGAGAATTTTCCTGTTCATTTTTAAAATTATCGTCCAAAAATAGCCGATGTAAATTTCTTTGTCAAAAGCCCCCATTGGGTCATATAAATTGTAACCGGAGAGCCAGAGAAAATTGATATGAATGCGAGAAACCAGTACCTCAAGGTTCTACAAAGAAATACTTCAGGGCAAAATCCCTAAAAGAGATGCCAAGACGATAGGCGTAGCAACGCGGGGATACGGGGATTAAGCAGAGGCATTATTTAATCGAACCATGTCGTCAACATCAAGCGTTATGTTCAGAGCACCCAAATTCTCTCGCAACTGGTCAGTGGTACTGGCTGCAACCAGAGGAATAACACACGGCTCACTGTGGATCATCCATGCCAACACGATCTGATTAGCGGTAGCTCTTTTCTCCTCAGCAGCAGCTTTCAACACAGCGACACGTGCCTCGGTATCTGGCCCTACATATTGCTCGGGAAAAGGCCGGTCTGAGCGGGTATAGGCCCCTCTTAACAGTGGCGAATAGGCCAGCAACGTTATACCCCGAGTTTTACAGTAATCCAGTAAATCTTCATTGGCCGCCACTTGAGGGTCAAAGTTTGCACCCGGCTTAGGACGTACATAAGAGTAGCGTTGCTGTATGCAACAATATTCAGCCCAGCCGTGGGTTTGACTGACCCAGCGTGCCTTCTCCAGCCGCCAGGCCGAAAAGTTGCTTGCCCCAATGAAACGTATCTTACCTGCTTTCACTAGTTTGTCGAACGCCTCCATAGTCTCCTCTACAGGGGTATTGCGATCATCGCGATGGGCATAGTAAAGATCGATGGTATCAACGCCCAATCTCTTAAGGCTCTTTTCGCACTCTTCTTCTATCTGGCTAGCCCGGAGTCCCCGTTTGACACCTGGCATCTCGAATCCCACCTTGCTGGCTAAGAATAACTTAGAGCGGGTGTTGCGCTCGCGCATCCAGCGGCCCAACAGGGTCTCGCTTTCGCCACCCCTGTAACCCGGCACCCACCGGGCGTATATATTAGCGGTGTCTAAAAATGACCCTCCCGCTTCGACGTATTGGTCTAGCAGTTGATATGAGGTTGTTGCATCAGTGGAACTATCAAAATACATGGCACCGAGACAAAACACACTTACCTCAACACCCGTGTTTCCCAGCGGCACAGTTCTCATGTCACCCTCCTTTTTGGTTAAATTCGCTTAAGTCTTAATAGAATCTTAGCTTAAATCGATGACAGGACGATTTGTTTGAGAAGATAGATACTTTAATTTGTTGATCTGTTCTTGAAATAGGTAAACACTTAGCGGCCTAGAGGATCTCTGCCTTTACCACAACTTGAGGAAATATATTTACTCCCCAGCTTTTGTCTTGAAAGTAGCTATCCGCTGCTTTTCGGACTGCAGGCGATATTGATTGTTTATTCCTTCTGGAGAGCTCTTTTAGGAGAATCAACTCATCCTTAGAAGGATATAAGGTAAGACACTTTAAATTACCTGCCCTAACAAAATTATCCTGCCAGCCATCAGGAAGGTTCATAATTAAGGAAGAGAGGAATAAAAGAGAGGATAGAACCAGTTTTCTGGCTACCACATATTTATTGGACACTTTCCAGAAGCTCATCTGCCAGACCATTGGCTATTGCTTCCTCAGCCGTAAACCACTTTTCTTTCCGGAACTCCTCCTTTATCTCGGCCACAGTTTTTCCAGTGTTCTCGGCCAGTACTGAATACATTTGATTTTCTATCTTGATAAGGGTTTCACTGAACTCCTGAAATTCACTGAAAGAAGGCTCCCAATCCCTTATGGCCAAACTTGGCTGATGAAGCATGACCATAGAGTGCTTGCTGATATATCTTTTGGTTCCTGAACTCAAAATAAGTGCTCCTCCTGAGACAATCTGGCCAATCCCCACGGTTATCACCTCATGTTTCAAGTTCTTCATCACATCACAGATAGCGATTACGGCAAACAGCGATCCACCGGGAGAGGATATTCTTATGCCAATGGGAGAGGGATCTGGCTTTGCATCTAGATCTAAGAGAGACTTAACAATTTTGTGAGCACTCTCCTGAGTTATCTCGCCGGAGACCTCAACCCAGCGTTCCGGAGCAATAACCGGAAGCTTAGCCCAAGCATTTAAGGTAGTTACAAAAATAATCGCTATACCTATCCAGACACATTTTTTAATCATTTTCTCCCCCTTTTATTTCTAGTAATGTCAAAAA
>DAOVGK010000070.1 GCA_030672445.1 Candidatus Aerophobota bacterium | reverse complement strand
AGGTTCTCCCTCTATCTGGCTAATAGTTACCTCTTCATTCTTTAATCGAGCCGAAATCTGCATATTCTTCCAGATAGGCCATCCCAACCCTATCTTTCCTCCTATTCTTTTCTTTTGGTAGGCCCCTTCAGCTTCGTAATATTTGTGGAGCAAGTTGTAGAGGTCGCACTCCAGTCTCAGGTTGCTATCCCTGAACCACCTATCTATATAACCAATATCATAATCGCTTCTTTTTTTTCCAAATTTCCAGTCCAGTTCAACCTTTTTTCCCACTCCCCCTAGATTATCTTTAGACAGTTGAATATGTCCTTCCAGCCCGGAAACAGAACTATATCCTGCCCCCAAAAGAATCTGTCCTCTTTGCTCGGCCTCCTTGACTTTGACTAACAAATCTACTGTTGAGGAAGAGGTAAAGAGAGGCTCGATTTCTACCTTTTCAAAAAAGCCTAGATTATAGAGTCTGCGCCATCCTTCTCTGAGCTTATGTGAGTCAAGAATATCCCCTTCTTTAAGAAGAAAAAGAGTGTGCCTGAAAACTCTTTCTTTGGTAAAAGTATTCCCCTCTATCTTGATTTTTCCTGTTTTCGCCAGCGAACCCTCTTCTATTTGAACTAGAATCTTTACCTTACCGGCCTTCCTATCAAATTCCAGATCTGGTTTAAGGTGAGCATATATGTAACCTTTCTCTCCATATTTATCTCGAAGGCTCTCCAAACTTTCTTCAAGATAAGTTGGCACAAAGATTTCTCCTTTACCTGGTCGCAGTCGAGATAGAATTTTAGAAGTGGGAAAGACGCGGTTTCCCTTTATCTCAACTTCTGAGACAGTGAATTTTTTATCCTCCACTATTTCCAGAAAGACCCTGACCCAACGAGTTTTTCCTTCGGTAAAGAACTCCAATCTTGGCGATTTAAAATAAGCAAAGTAATACCCCTTCTTCTGATAAAGACGGATAGCTCTTTCTAGATCTTCATCTAAGGTTTTGGGGTCGAAAAAGTGCCGAAATCTTGTCCTCATAGAACTTCTTATCTTCGTATCGGCAAGAAAAGTGTTACCTTCGATTTCCACCTCCCTTACTCTGGTTCTGGTGCCTTTTTTGATGCTGAGGACAGCCTTACACTTATCTTTTTCTGGTAATCCAACTTGAAAGAGATCTACGGAAGTAGAAAAATAGCCTTTTTTGTCATAAAATGCCAGGATCTTATCACGAGTTTCCTTTATCTTTTTAAAATTCCATAACTCTCCTTCCTTAAAAGTAATCAGTTTCTTTATCTTATTTTTCTCTCTTCTACTGACCCCTTTAATTTCAATCTCGGCAATTTCTTCATTTTCCTTAACCTGGAAGACGAGCTTTACTCCATCGGTTACTTCTTCCTTTAAGGCTTTAAGGCTTGAAAAAAGACCCATCTCGTATATTGCCTGCATATCCTCCCTTATGGTCTCCTCTGATAAGGGCTCGCCTATTCTACTTTTTATCACCTCTTTTATCTTCTCAGTCTTGGTATGCTCATTTCCTTGAATCTGAATTTCCCGGATGATGGGAGAGGTTTGGGCCACCGATCCTGATAAGAAGAAAACCGCCAACAAACCAGCTAAAATTAACGTTCCCCCTGTTTTCTTAACAAAAACCCCCTCTTTTTGGCCATAGAGGGGGCACACAGCATTTTTCATCTACTAGCCTTTCTCTAATAATAGAGCTCGTAATTTACTTAGGCAGACTTAATCTTTAACTCTGGTCTTATTTTTCTCTTTCTTTTTAAAGGTAATCTTCCCGGCCTTTATCCCTACCACAACGGTATCTCCTGTTTTAAACCTACCCTGCAGGATTTCCTCGGAGAGGCGATTTTCAATTAGCCTCTGGATGGCTCGACGCAAGGGTCTTGCTCCAAAATCGGGATCATATCCCTCCTGAGCAATAAAGTCCCTCGCCTCTTCGGTAACCTCTAAGTTTACCTCCTTTTCCTCTAATAGTTTCTCTTCTTCTGCCAACATTAAATCGACTATCCTTTTAATCTCATCTTTAGTTAAAGCATGGAAGACAATTACCTCGTCTAATCTATTTAGAAATTCGGGTCGGAAGCTACGTTTTAACTCGGAGGTAACCTTACTCTTCATCTCCTCGTAAGACATTCCTCCTTCCTTCTCTGCTTGAAACCCTAGGCTAGATCCACTGGTAATCTGATCGGCCCCCAAGTTAGAAGTCATAATCAAAACAGCATTGCGAAAGTCTACTGTATGACCCAGATTGTCAGATAGCCTTCCATCATCCATTATCTGAAGGAGGATATTAAACACGTCAGGATGAGCCTTTTCTATCTCATCGAGGAGAATTACTGAATAGGGACGCCGTCTCACCTTTTCTGTTAATTCCCCTCCTTCTTCATATCCCACATACCCGGGAGGAGCACCGGTAAGACGACTCACGGTGAATTTCTCCATGTATTCAGACATATCAAGACGGATGAGGGCATCTTCGTCTCCAAAGAGAAACTCAGCTAAACTCCTGGCCAATTCCGTCTTACCTACCCCGGTAGGACCTAAGAACATAAAGACACCAATGGGTCGCTTAATATTCTTCACTCCGGCCTGAGCCCTTCGAATGGACTGAGATATTGCTCTTATAGCCTCTTCCTGTCCTACCATTCTCTTATGCAAAGCCTCTTCCATACGGAGAAGTCTTTTAGATTCAGTTTCAGTTAAGTCACGCAGAGGAATATTGGTCCAGCTAGAAACAATGTAGGCAGCATCTCTTTCTGTTACCTTCTCCTTCTCCCCTTTCTTACCTTTATCTACCTTCCATTGAGACCTTTCCTTATTTAAGGACTGTTTCAAATTCTTTTCTTTATCCCTCAGATTTGCCGCTTTTTCAAACTCCTGCGCTTTAACCGCGGCTTCCTTTTCTTTCCGAAGCTGCTCTAATTCTGCCTCAATTTTCTTAAGCTCCTTAGGGCGGGTGCTACTTTGTAGCCTTATCCTGGCTGCAGCCTCATCCATCACATCAATGGCTTTATCGGGGAGAAATCTATCCTGAATATATCTATAGGAAAGTTTAGCTGCTGCTACCAGAGCCTCGTCGGTTATTTTGACTCGATGAAAAGCCTCATATTTGTCTCTCAGACCCCTTAGAATCTCTATAGTTTCCTTGACTGTGGGCTCGTTCACCATTACCGGCTGAAATCTTCTCTCCAGAGCCTCATCTCGCTCAATATACTTTCTATATTCATTTAAAGTGGTAGCTCCTATACATTGTAATTCTCCTCGGGCAAGAGCCGGTTTAAGAATATTAGAGGCGTCGATAGCTCCTTCGGCTGCCCCTGCTCCGACCAAGGTATGCACCTCGTCAATGAAAAGAATTATATTCTTGGCCTTTCGAATCTCATTTAATATCCTCTCCATCCTCTTCTCAAACTCTCCTCGATACTTGGTTCCGGCGACTATCCCCCCCAGTTCAATTGTCACCACTCGTCTATTTAACAAAGGTTCTGGAAGGGATCCCTGCACAATCTTCTGAGCCAATCCCTCGGTAATAGCTGTTTTCCCTACCCCTGCTTCTCCTATAAGTACCGGATTATTCTTGGTTCGGCGAGAAAGGATTTGAATTACACGCTCAATCTCTTTCTCTCTACCTATTACCGGATCTAACTCTCCGTTTCTGGCTAGTTGAGTAAGGTCACGCCCGAATCTATCCAGGGTAGGAGTTTTACTGGGCTGAGCTACTTGTTGGAAAGGAACCTTCTCTCCTCCCAGCAGACTTACCACCTCCTCCCTCACCTTTTCTAGATCGGCTCCTAAATTGGTAAGAATCTGAGCAGCCACTCCTTCCCCTTCTCTGATCAATCCTAGAAGAAGATGCTCTGTTCCAATATAGTTATAACCCAAGGTTCTGGCTTCCGTTACTGCTAGCTCCAATACTTTTTTAGCTCGAGGAGTAAAGGGAATCTGACCCAAAAACAGTGCTCCCCCCCCTCTACCAACTGCTTTCTCCACTTCCTGCCTAACACGAGCCAGGTCTACTCCTAAATTTTGCAGGGCGGTAGCTCCAACTCCCTCTCCTTCTCGAATTAGTCCCAAAAGAATATGTTCCGTTCCTAGATAGTCGTGATCTAATCGCTTTGCCTCTTCTCTAGCTAACAAAATCACCCTTCTTGCTCGCTCGGTAAATCTATTAAACATCCACAGCACCTCACAAGATTAAAGTAAAAAGCTATTTTTACTATAGCACAAATATGGCTCTTGTCAAGAAATAGAATTAGTAATCAGTGTAATGGTAAAAATTCACTCCTTTCGGGATTTAGAGAAAGACGACGAATAGATAGTCCTCCAATTTCTTCAATTTTTCTTATATACTCTCGGGTCCTCTTAGGGAGATCTTTTTCTATCTTTATCCTGGAAGTATCCTGCTTCCATCCTTCCATCTCCTCATAAACAGGCTGACATCTCTCCCAACACTCGAGTTCAAAGGGAAAATCCTGGATTAGCTTCCCTCTGTATTTATAAGCGATGCAAATTTTTATCTTATCTAATGAATCTAGAACATCCAGTTTGGTTAAAATAAGTTCATCAAGCCCATTTACTCTAGCCGCGTACCTGAGAATGACTCCGTCAAACCATCCACATCTTCTTGGCCTACCGGTAGTAGCTCCGTACTCCTGTCCTCCTTTCCTAAGTATCTCTCCTATCTTTCCCTGTATTTCTGTGGGGAAAGGACCCTGTCCTACCCTGGTAATGTAGGCCTTAGCTACTCCCAAAACCTTGCCTATCTTAGTGGGACCTATTCCTGTGCCAGTACAAGCACCGCCTGCCACGACATTGGATGAGGTTACAAAGGGATATGTTCCATGATCAACATCTAGCAAGGTTCCCTGTGCTCCTTCAAAAAGGATGTTTTTGCCTTCTTGCATTAGTCGATTAACGAGAAGGGAGGTATCAGTAACATATCTTTTTAATTTCCTCCCATATTCCAGATACTGGTGAAGGAGATCTTCGGCGGAGTAGTCCAGTCCATAGAAATTTTTCCAGAAGTCGAGATTTATTTTCAATTTTTCAGCCAAAACCCTCTCTTCTAGAAGATCTGCCACTCTAATGCCTCTCCTGGCTGCTTTATCAGCATAGGCAGGTCCTATTCCTCTTTTGGTAGTTCCTATTCTTTGCTCACCTCTTCGTTCTTCCTCAATTTGCTCTATTCTTTTATGATAAGGCATGACAACGTGAGCGTTGCTGGAAAGATAAAGATCCATGAGTTCGATCTGCTTAGATCGAAGGGTTTCAATCTCGAGGAGTAAATCTTGCGGATCAACTACTACTCCGTTGCCAATTATGCATTTTTTTCCTGGATGAAGAGCACCGGAAGGAATAAGATGAAAGATAAATTTTTCTCCATTTACTACCACTGTATGTCCGGCGTTACTGCCTCCTTGAAATCTCACCACCACATCTGAAGTCCTGGCTAAGGAGTCGATAACTCTACCCTTGCCCTCATCTCCCCATTGTGTTCCCACTACTACTATGTTGGCCAATTTTACTTACTCCTTCACCTTATTTCGCCGGGTTCTCGATCTTCAAAACGAGTATATTCACTCAAGAAGATCAAAGGCACTCTACCTGTAGGTCCACGACGCTGCTTGTTAATATTAACCTCAGCTTCTCTTTCATCCTCACGTTTTCCCGAATAATAATATTCTCGGTATAAAGAAAGTACCAGATCAGCATCCTGTTCAATGGCCCCCGATTCGCGCAAATCGGAAAGCCGGGGACGCTTATCTTCTTCTCCCCTTCTCTCCACAGATCTGCTCAACTGAGATATAGCCACTACTGCTATTCCTAATTCTTTAGCCAGGGCTTTTAAACTCCGGGATATTTCAGATATCTGCTGTTGCCTGCTTTCAGCCCGTCTGTCACCCGGCATTAACTGGAGGTAATCAACGATAGCCATTTTAACATCATGTTCAGCTTTTACCTGACGAACTTTAGCTCTTAACTCCAGCACACCAATACTGGGAGTATCGTCAATGTAAATGGGAGCATCAGCTAAGACCCCTGCCGCATCAGTAAGTCTGGACCAATCATCTTCAGAGAGAAAGCCGGTACGTAACTTCTGACTGTCAACCCTCGCTTCCGCGCAGAGCAGGCGCTCTACCAACTGCTCCTTGGCACTTTCCAGGCTAAATATGATCAAGGGTATGTTGGCTTCGATCCCGGCGTATTGGGCAATATTCAGGACAAAAGAGGTCTTTCCCATGGAAGGACGGCCGGCGATGATTATCAAATCAGAAGGGTGAAAGCCAGAGGTCAATCTATCCAATTGGGTGAATCCAGTAGAGATTCCGGTAACATGTTCTTTTTTCTCATACAGAGCTTCAATATGCTCAAAGGTTCCCGTTAAAACATCTTTTATATGGACAAAGGGGATTTTAATTCTCTTTCGGGTTATGTCAAAAATAAGACTCTGAGCTTTATCCAATACAACATCTAGATCCTGCGAAGCATCGTAGGAGAGGGTACTGATAGAAGCGGCTGCCTTAAGTAACTCTCTCAGGACCTGTTTTTCCTTTACAATCCCGGCATAATAAGATACATTTGCTGTTGTAGGCACGGAATTAACCAGCTCGGCCAGATAAGCGGTTCCTCCCACTTCTTCCAATTTGCCCCGTCTACGAAATTCCTCTCTCAGAGTAACCAGATCTACCGGCTTATTTTCATCAAATAGACTAATTATTCCTTCGTATATTAATCGATGGGTCTCGGAGTAGAAATCGCTGGAACTTGTTATTATCTGGGCAACCTTAGGGATAGTCTCCTTCTCCAGAAGCATCGCTCCCAGTACCGACCTCTCTGCTTCTAAATTCTGAGGAGGAATCTTTTCCAAAACCTCAGTTAACTCTTTTCTATCTTTCATGCGTCAAAAACCTTGAAAATAAAGATGCTTAAAGATACACTAACTTTACCTCAGGAGGTGAGAACGTTAACCGCATTTCTTAATGGTCCCCCTTTAAGGGCGTCTATAACCTGCAGGACTATATCTAAAGCAACCCTTTTCTGAGCTTCCTCCGTAGAAGCTCCTAAGTGCGGAGTAATGATCACTGAATCTAGCTTTAACAGAGGACTATCAAAGGGTTTTCCCTTTTCGAAAACATCCAGAGCGGCCCCTTTAAGTCTATTTTCTTTAAGTGCCCGGTAAAGTGCATCTTCTTGAATGATCCCCCCCCGAGCACAGTTGATAATTCTGGCATCTTTTTTCATCAGGGCAATCTCTCTTTCCCCAATTAAATTCCTGGTTTGGGAGGTAAGGGGAGTATGCACCGTAAGGTAATCTACTTCTGGTAGAAGCTCCTCCAGATCTATGAGAGTAACTCCGAGCTGTTCTGCTCTCTCTTTAGAGATGAAAGGATCGTAGGCTACTATGCGCATCTTTAGCCCTTGAGCCCTCTTAGCTACCTCACTTCCGACCCTCCCCAATCCCACTATGCCCAAAATTTTTCCATAGACCTCAGTTCCCATAAATTTTTTCCGATTCCATTCTCCACTCCTGAGAGAAAAGTGAGCCTGGGGAATATTACGAGAAAGGGCTAATATCATGGAAATAGTGTGCTCAGCCGCGGAGATGGTATTCCCCTCAGGAGTATTCATCACTATTATTCCTCTTTTGGTGGCTGAGGTTATGTCTATATTATCCAGGCCGGTACCAGCTCTGCCGATTACCTTAAGGCGCGAAGCTGCTCGTATCACCTCTTCGGTTACTCTGGTTTCGGATCTAACAATCAAAGCATTATATTCAGGGATTGTTTTGATTAATTCTTCCTGTGATAATCCTGGCGCTTCTCTTATCCTAAAACCATCTTCTTTTTTTAATCTATCTATCCCTTCCTTTGCCAAAGGATCGCTGATCAGAACTTTCGCCATTACCTCCATACTTATTCCCTCAGTACCTTCTCAGCCGCAGCAACCCCCTTCCCCAGTGCTACAGGATAGCCCAACTTTGACAAACTGATCTCCAGAGAAGATACAACTGCCACCATATCGCTTTCATCCATCCATCCGAGGTGAGCAATACGGATGATTTTGCCTGCCAGCTCCTCCTGTCCTCCAGCTACTTCCACTCCGTATCCATCCCGCATCATGGTTCTCAGCTCATTCGCATCAATCCCTGCGGGAACTTCTATTGCTGTTAATACGTTGGAAGGAACCTTACTGAAAATCTTTAGCCCCAAAGCTAAAGCTGCCTTACGAGTAGCCTCGGCCAACCTGGCATGCCTGGCCAGGACATTTTCCCAACCTTCTTTTCTGAGAAGTCTCAAAGATTCTCTCAAAGCGCAGATCAAAGAAACAGCCGGAGTATAAGGAGTTTGATTTTTATCAAGGGCTTTCCTAACCTTTTTAAAATCCCAGTAGTAGCGGGGACAATTGGAATTTTCCACGAAGCTCCATGCCTTTGGTGATAAAGTAACAAAAGCTAATCCGGGGGGAATCATCAAAGCCTTCTGAGAGCCCCCTATCACCACATCTATCCCCCACTCGTGGGTGGGAAGGGATTGGGCACCTAATCCACTTATGGCATCCACCACCAGTATAGCTCCTGTCGGCCTCAGCACTTCCGCTATAGCTTTGATGTCGTAAACCACCCCCGTAGAGGTTTCCACTAATTGGGTGAAGACAGCTTTTATTTCTTGATGTGCAGTCAGCTTTTTCTTTATTAGACCTGGATCAGGTGCACTTCCCCATTTAACATCGAGAGGAATCACCTGAACACCAAAAGCGGTAGCGATCTCGGCCCATCTTTCTCCAAATTTTCCGCCCCTAATTACCAGCACCCTGTCACCCGAGGAAAGAAGGTTGGCTACAGCTGCTTCCATAGCTCCTGTTCCAGAAGCGGTGAAGACAAAAACTTCCTCCTCAGTTTGAAAAACGTCCTTTAATCCCTGGCGGACTTCTTTAAAAATCTCGGCGAATTCCTTACCCCTATGATGAACGATTTCTCTCGCCTGACTTAGTCTTACCTCCTCCGGAAGCGGTGTGGGTCCCGGAGTAAATAACCTCTGCTTCAATTTCGCCTGCCCTATGCTACATACACGCTAACTCTTCTTTTTCCTTCAAATTTCACATACCCATCAACTTTAGCGAATAAGGTATCATCTCTACCTTTACCTACATTAAAACCAGGGCAAAATTTTGAACCTCGCTGTCTTACCAAGATACTGCCGGCTTGGACAAACTGTCCACCAAAATTCTTCACCCCCAGACGCTTGGAAAGGCTTTCCCTTCCGTTAGAAGAATGACCTTGTCCTTTTTTATGAGCCATAAAACACTCCTTTCTCAGCCGTCTAAATCTTGAACTTTGCTAAAATTAGCAGCTTAAAGATAAGGAACCAATCCAAGATTTGATTGACCAATCCCTTAAGTCTTAGAGCTAAAAGTTACTCTTTTAGTTCGCTGATACCTATAGCCAGAATAATTAATCCCACCAAGGCTGCTGCTATACCCACTATTCCCTGCAAAAAAATTAAAACCATGGGGGCAAAAATCACAATCAACCATATTCCTACTGCGGTTGCCACCGCTCCACCTAAGATCTTTAGCCACTTCTTCATCCTCCATCCTCCTTAATCGAGATTTAAATTCGATTGTCCCCTTAGAGTTTTCAATCTCTTTAACCAACACAACAGAGGAAAGAGGGAAACGTAAGCCGGGTTCTGTTACCGAAAGGAAAATATCCCTTCGGTGGTGACCATTTATCTAGGACCCAGGTTACCCTGGGCCTCCAGCAGCCTACCCGAGGGTTAAACCCTCCTATTTGGCCTTGCTCCGAGTAGGGTTTGTCCAGGTGAAAAATCACTTTTTCACCGGTAGGCTCTTACCCCACCTTTGCACCCTTACCGCAGCAGTCCTTCGGACTACTGCGGCGGTTTGGTTTCTGTGACACTTTCCGTAAGGTTGCCCTTCCTGGGTGTTACCCAGTACCCTTTTTTGGAGCCCGGACTTTCCTCAGGAACCTTTTAGGTATCCTGCGGTCACCTCATTCCCTCTTTCCTCTCGCTGCCACTTTAGCCAGTTTATCTGCTTGTTTATTAGCGCTTCTTACAACGTAATTGAAGCTCACCTTTTCAAAGAAGCTCTCAAGATGCCTTACTTGAGAATGAAAAAGCCGTAACTTCCTGTCCTTTACCTTGTAGGTTCCCTCTAGTTGTCTTACCAGAAGCTGGCTATCCAGAAAACACTGCACTTCCTTTGCCCTTAAGTAAAGAGCTTCCTCCAGGGCGAAGATTAATGCCATATATTCGGCTACATTATTGGTAGTTATCCCTATGAATTTAGCTACCCTTTTGATCACTTTTCCGTCCTCATGGCAGACAATAACTCCTACTCCGGCTTTTCCTGGATTTCCCAGTGAGGCCCCATTACTGTAAAGGATAATCTTATGCGATTCTTTCACTCCCTTACCTGACTGACTATTTCTTGCCCCTTAAACTCTGAATCTGTAGTTCCTTTGCCTTTATATCTTTTTTTAGTCGAGTAACCTTGGCTCCCATATTTTTAAGTTCTACATGACCAATTTTCTTTTGAAGGTGTAGCTCGTATGTCTTTTCTCCTATCTGCCTAAACATACTCTCTATCTCTTTTTCCCCCTGTCTTATCTGGGATCTGAGCCTGGTAATTTGACTAAATCCCTTTGTCTCGGTGGCAAATCGCTCTATTCCTTCTTGAGTAGTCTTTTTAACTTTATTCCCTAGCTCATCCAGTTTTTTTCTCCAGTCCTTGGCTTCTTTAGCTGTCTTTTCTGCCCCACTTTGAGTAGCTATCTTAATTCTTTCAGTCAGCTTATCCAATCTTCTTCCTAATTCTTCAAACCCCCCCATCTACATCACCCCCTAGCAATTGGCTTTGCCCATTGCTTGACGCGCCTGAGAGGAGTCGAACCCCCAACCCACGGATCCGAAGTCCGTTGCTCTATCCAGTTGAGCTACAGGCGCAAGAGCGGGAAACGGGACTTGAACCCGCGACCCTCAGCTTGGGAAGCTGATGCTCTACCACTGAGCTATTCCCGCACACTAAAATTTTTTCTTGAAAAATTCGCCAACTTAGAGCAAAACTATTATATCAAATTTATTCCAAAAGGCAACCGATCTTGATGAGGCGCATGGCCCGTTCAGTGGCCTGCCTCAAGTTCTGCCTTGCCTCCTTCATAGCCTCAGCCAGAGGCAGGATTCTATCAATACAGCTAACTACTGCATCTACACCTCTTTCATGCAAAGCTTTTACATCTCCTCTAATTTCTCCCCCCATAATAATGACCGGAACCTTTTCCCTTTCTGCAATTTCGGCTGCGCCTATAGGGGCTTTTCCATACGCAGTTTGTTCATCAATTCTTCCCTCTCCACTGATTACCAGATCAGCACCCTTTATCCTTTCCTCCAGTCGGGAAGCCTCTATCATTAACTTTATTCCTAATCTAAGCTCAGCTCCCAAAAAAGCTATTAAACCTGCTCCTAAACCCCCCGCTGCTCCAGCTCCCGGAATATCCTTGACTTCCTTATTTAAATATTTTTTGATCATCATGGTAAAATGAGTGAGATTTTTTTCCAGAATCTTCACCATCTCGGGAGTAGCACCTTTTTGTGGCCCATAGACACTTGCCGCTCCTTTAGCTCCACACAAAGGATTATCTACATCAGAGGCGACCAAAACCTTGGTGTTTTTGACTCTGGAGTCAAAAGAGCTCATATCAATGCTTACAATCTCCCCTAAATTTCCTCCCCCAAAAGCGATTTGTTTGCCGGCTCGATTTAAAAGCTTAGCTCCTAATGCTTGAGCCATACCTGCTCCCCCATCTACAGTAGCACTTCCACCGACTCCTACAATTATTCTCCGGCAACCTCTATCCAGAGCCGCCTTAATCAGCTCTCCTGTCCCATAGGTAGTAGTCAGCAAAGGATTGCGCTGAGGCCTCGGGACGAGAGATAATCCAGAAGCCTGTGCCATTTCAACAATTCCAGTGAATCCATCGTCTAATATTCCAAAACGACCTTTTATCTTTCCCCCTAAGGGAGAGGTAACTTCTTGAAGTAGAATCTTTCCCCCTCTAGCTTCAACCATGGCTTCAACCGTGCCCTCTCCTCCATCGGCCAGAGGAATCCTTATCACCTTTGCTTGAGGAAAAACTTTCTTTATCCCCTCTTCAATAGTCTCTGAGGCCTCTTTAGCCGTCAAACTCTCCTTAAAAGAATCAGGTGCTACCACAATCTTCACCTTATCACCTGTGTGCCAATTCCCCTATCGGTAAAAATCTCCAGCAAAAGGGAATGAGGTATCTTTCCACTGATAATATGCACCTTGCTCACCCCCCCTGCCAGTGCTCTCTGACAAGCCCTTGCTTTGGTCATCATTCCCTTTTGGATCTTTCCTCCCTTAATCAAGCCTTCCATTTGATCTACCTTAAGGGTAGAGATAAGACTTTTCTTGTCCGTAGGATCTTTCAGAATTCCCTCTACATCAGTAAGAAAGATCAATTTCTCCGCCTTCAGGGACCCGCTAATTTCAGCCGCTACCGTGTCGGCATTAATATTGAGTGTCACCCCTTCTTTGCTTACTCCCACCGGAGCAATGACTGAAATAAACCCTTCTTTTTCCAGGATCTCGATAGGGGTAGGATCTATTCTTTCTACCTCCCCTACCAAACCTAAATTCGAGTCTTTACATCTTTTGGCCAGAATTAATCCTCCATCCTTACCTTCTAAACCTATGGCCCTACCCCCAAATTGATTGAGCAGAGAAACTATGGCTTTATTTATCTTTCCTACCAGAACCATCTCCACAATTTCCATGGTCTTCTCATCAGTAACTCGATTGCCCTCGATAAAACGGGGTTTTATATTGAGTCTTTCCATCATCTCGGTTATGGCTTCCCCTCCTCCATGGATGACTACCGGTTTTATCCCTACATATTTCATCAAAGCAATATCTTCTGCGATTCCTCTTTTCAAACTCTCCTCAGTCATGGCTTTCCCACCATATTTCACCACCACCGTCTTTCCGAAAAACCTTCGAATATAGGGAAGTGCCTCTACCAAAATCTGTGCTCGATTTATGGTTTTCTCCATCTTTGGCCTCTGGAACAAACAATAATTATTTTATGGAATTTGTCAATTCATCATCTCCAGTTTCAACAAAAGCTTCTTCTTCTTGCTGCCCGGCAAGAGTATCTCGGGACTCTTCCCCTCCGTCGCTGTATATCAGCTTTTAGGTAGTTTCTGCTCGTCTTCTCGTCTCGGGAAAGACGTGAGGACTTTAAGGGGGGAAACATCCCCCCTCAACGCTACGCTGCTCCCCCCAAATTCAAAAGCATGCAGAGCACGTCGCTTCGCTCCTCAGACAACACGTCTTTCTTCTTCCTCAACTATTCTTGAGGGGGAACACATTCCCCCTCAACGCGCGCTCCGCTCGCTGCTGCCCCAAAATCAAAACCGGCAGAGCTGACTCGTTAAGGTGGCTGATCTAAGGCTTCTTCGGGGAAAGTCCCTCGATATCCGTATAAATCTGCTGAACACCAAAGAAGTTAAGAGATACAGTATAAAGACATAAGTGGAACCTAGCCGCAACGTTGGAAAAACACCGAGTAAAGGGTAGCCTCAAACTCTTTTGGGAAACTAGAAAATTCTTAGTTGACACCGCGACTGAGAAGAGTTACAATATCCTTGGAGGCCTGCCTCCTGTGGGAACTTACCATTTCCCAAAGATAGAGTCACAAAAAGGCTTTGCCAAAATTAACCCAGGATTTCCTGGAAAATTCAGGAGAAGCAGAAATGATGGACGAGCTATTGAAAAAGGCGAAGGAAAGATTAAAAAATTTCCCAGGAGAAAAGAAATTTCTCATGGCCATTGACTCTGATGGATGCGTGTTTGATTCAATGAATCCCAAGCAAATTGTAGTTTTCCATCCCAAAATTATGGAATTTTATGAGTTGTGGGGCATTGAATCTTATCTCCGAGAGGTTGCCGAATTCGTTAATCTTTTCTCCAAGATGAGGGGATGCAATAGATTTATGGCCTTGCAGCATATCTTCCGATTTTTGAAGGAAAGGCCGGACGTGGAGAAGATATTGTCAGAGGAGAGTATTTCGCTTCCAGATACCACTAGCCTGGATGACTATATTGAAACCTACAGGGGCATATCATTGGGCAATCCTACTCTGGAAGAATATGCCAAAAAAAGCTCTGAGGGGTCTTTATCCAAATTCCTTGAATGGAGCAAATCAGTAAACTCAACCATAGCCAAAAAGATTAAAAACATTCCTCCCTTTAAATGGGTGAGGGAAAGTCTTGCATTAGCTTCTAAAAAAGCCAATCTGGTAGTGGTTTCGCAAACACCTTACGAGACTCTGGATAGAGAATGGAAAGAACACAGCTTAGATGGTTATGTAGATGCTATTGCCGGACAGGAAATGGGTAAAAAGGAGGATCATATTAGAATAGCGGCCCAGAAGAGATACTCCCATGATAAAACGCTGATGATAGGCGATGCTCCGGGAGACAAAAAAGCAGCCGATGCCAACGACGCACTTTTTTATCCCATCATTCCCGGCAGGGAAACCCAATCCTGGAAGAAGTTGTTAGAAGAAGCATTGCCAAAATTTTTTGAGGGAGCTTTTACCGGTAGTTATCAAGCCAGCCTTTTAGTAGAGTTTGATCGAGTGCTTCCTTCTAAGCCCCCCTGGCAAGCCGCAAATTATGATCATCGAGTATCATATAGACAAAGAGAATCACTAAGAAAAGCTATGTACGAGAGGTTTGACCCTCAGGGGAGGCTCCTGGTAATGGGAGATTAACTAAGTATGATTAATGTGCCACTCTTAACCAGGAAACCACCTCATTTAAAGGTCAAAATACTGACCATTGGTGCCGGAGGATTGCAAAGAGCTTTGACCCATGAATGGGTCCATGATTTAATTAAGGCGGGTAAATACCATGGGGGAATCTTTGTGGGCCAACCAAGACACACCTCAACCGCTGAGGCACTCAACCAGCAGGGCGGATTATACCACGTGGTTACCTTTAACAAAGATGGAGTAACTGAAGTAAAATTAGTAGAAAGTGTGGTGGGGGCTAGTAGCCTATCTACACCAGAAGGAAAAGAAAAGTTCCTTAGCCAGGTTAAGGGTGAATCAGACTTAATTCTGGTAGGGGTTACCGAAGCAGGCGTAAGAAAAGGACAAATTGGAATGGATGTGCTCGATGAAACTCTGTTTAGATACTTTACTCAACATGGTTCAGACAGTACTATCTCGGTGATAGATACCGATAATCTCAGAGGTAACGGTAAAATCTTGCGGGATATCCAGCTAGAATGCGCCAAAGAAAGAGGGATTAATTCCTATCTTTCCTGGCTTGAAAATGAGGTTGATTTTCTTGATGAAATGGGTGACAGGTTGGTACCAACTCCCGCTGCAGTTCCTGAGGCAATAAAAGAAGAGGCTAGAAGAAAAATAGGAAAGGAAGACCGCGTGGCTACTTATGCCGAAGAGATGCCTGAACGATGGTCATTGGTGATTAGCGATCCCAGGAGGAGACTAAGGGTTCCCTTTTCTGAACTGGCTCACCGGGGAGTCATCGTCACCGCTGGCAGTATTGACTCTTATCATGATTGGAAATTGAGACTGCTCAATTCGGTTCATGTTCCCTTCATAAGCCATCTAGCTCAATTATCTGGATATGAACGCATTAATGATGCGGCAGGTGATCCTCTCATTAGACCATACCTACTCATAGTAGTTGAAGGTAATGCCCGAGTTGTGGAAAAAGACATACCCATCGAAGGCGAGAGTGCAGCAGGATATGCTCTCGGTTTTGTGGAAAGAATCAGCAGTCTAGAAGATGATGCGGCTAGAATTAATATTAATCACACTTTAAAGCTGAGGGAAAGGATATGCGGAACAATTATCTCCCCCCATTATGCTGATGCATCGGAGGATTTTAAAGATAAACTGGCCTTTGCCATAGCCACCGTTTTTAGATATTTAACCGCGGTAAATCAGGAAAAAGATGTTTGGGTTGGCCAAACTGATACGGGAACAACTTATCAGTTTACCGATCCCAATCCTACCATCCCCACCCTGTTGATAGGAACTATGGGAAAGAGTAAAGAATGGGTTGAGAAAAAAGTCAGGCAGATATTTTATGATTACTCCCTCTGGACGTCTCCTGGATCAAAGCAAAAGGTAAATTTAAGTGGCAATCCGGACTGTATGAAGAGAGTAGCTAACTTTTACCATAGGATGGTCAATGGGGAAAAAGCCCTCGAGATAATAAGGAGATTATAAGGATACCTTTAGTCATAAAGCCTTTTCAAACCAAAGCCATCCAGATGGACTCTTATATGATCAGCTATAGTTTGGTAATAATCCTCTAAATTTTCACTCAGGACCTCTATCATTCTTTTTCCAAATTTTTGTAGCAAAGCGCCGTAGGCAACGTGGATAACCTGCCTCCAATCATCATTTTCTGTTAATCCTTCCACCACTTTAGCTCGATTCAATTCTCCAGCTTGGGGAATGTTTGCCAGATTAGTGGTTAGATGATAGGTTTTGCGATTGAGCTCAAATGTCTCTAAAGCATGTCGATGGAGCTGGCGATAAAGAGAAGGATCGTGCTTGGCTATCACCTTAACTGACTCAAGATAGCTGGTTCCCGCAGTCTTCACATGAAACATCCCTTCAGTATATTTGCTGATTATGGGATAGGCGATAAACTTATCACTCCCTGAATGGACACCCAATTTATAAGGGCCCATTATTCTAGCAATCAGGGCCTGGTCTTTAATATTATCCTCAAACCTCTTCAAATCCATAGGTGAAGGTTTTCTACCATTGTTAGCTCTAATATCCACGCCTTTTTCAAATCCGGCGTCAAACCTTGGCGCCAAGCTGGTTAATCGGACTCCAGCATCGCGTAGCTCTCTAATGATCAAGTAATGAGCTAAAGCAGTTGTGGGGGTACTGGTTTCGTCAACGGACATTTCAAAATCAAAGCTAGTCGTACCCTTATGCTGAGTAATAGCAGCATAAGCATCACGGGTAAACCTTATTGCTCTTAGATATTGTACCGCAATGCGCATTACCTCTTTTTCGCTGTACTCAATTTTCAGAGTATGATTTCTATGGGTGAGCTTTCGACTGATTGAAAGATATTTCTCTATGAACCTTTCGGCTTCCTTTCTGGTGCTAAAAAGAGTCAAAAAAGCTCCCCTCAACTCTTTCAGACCCATATTTAGAGCAGCATCATTGATGCAGCGGGAAGGATCCACAGTGAACATAGTAAATCCAGCATCAACAGCCTGGCCCATACTGGCTAAATCCATTAAATGGTCAGCATCTGCACCCCATTGGCGTTTATATCCTTCCTGGAAAACACCCCAGGTAGCGTCATCAAGAACCTGCAGGAAAGCTCTTCCCGTCCTGGCATTTTCCCTGACAGACTGCTGAGCAAAAAAGACGGCTACATCGTAATTCCTGGCTGCCCTGATGTGGCCCGGTGTAGCACTCGCTGCTCCTCCTATTCTATCACCGGTACCGAAAGAGGATTTAGTGCCTAAAACACTGGGCGAGGTATAGCCGAAAATCTCCCTTATAACCACGGCATTCTTGTGAGTTAAAGGGCAAATTTTGACAGTATAATTGTTCAGACTTACAACTTCACTCGCGGTGAGTCTGTCCTCGTTTTTATTCCTGGGAACAACCGAAAGTAGTTTTTTTTCACCGTCTTGATTAATTATAAAATAGACTTTCCCTGCGCGGGTCTCCAGAGAGTTACCATAAGGAGAAAAATTTAATTTCAACGAAGAAATTGTCTCTTCAATCATCTTTTTTTGTGCAGGGGTAATTTCAGAAGACCTAAAAGCTCCTTTGAGTTCCAGAGTTCTCACCAAACCACCGATTCCCTCTAACATGGCCATCTCCAAAAATAAAAAATAGGGACGTGATTATTTTTTCTTTTTTTCTAGTTCTCTGTCCCTACAATTACTTCTCCTTGTCAAAAAATAATCACGTCCCATTTTTTACCATTTTTTAACGGGCAGCTCTGGCCACTCCGCCTTTTTGAGCACGCTCTATTTCTCTGACTACTTCAGCTAAGCTGGCCATACTGGTATCCCCAGGTGTAGTTCCTACCAGAGCCCCATGAGCGGCAGCAAATTCAACAGCCTCTTGTGGATTTTTACCGGTCAGAACGGCGTAGATAAATCCTGAGGCAAAACTATCTCCCATCCCCACCCGATCATAGACTTCTAAGTCTCTTCTGGGCGTTGCTTGGTAAAATTTCCCATCCATATAGAGAATGCCTCCCCAGTCATTTATGAGGGCAGTTTTTGCGTTTCTCAAGGAAGTGACGACAGCTTTAAAATTGGGATACTCTTTTGTTGCCTGTTTAGCCATTAACTGGAAGCCTTTGGTTTGTTCAATATCCATTTTCTTGCTAATATCCACTCCTCCAACCTCAAAACCTAATGCCGCCGAAAAATCTTCTTCGTTACCCATCATTACATCAACCAGAGGAGCAATTCTCTGATTAACTTCTCTTGCCTTTTTTTGTCCCCCTATGGCCTTCCAGAGGGATGCCCGGTAATTAAGATCATAAGAGACTATAGTGCCCGCTTCTCTAGCTACTTCCATAGCCTCAATAATCACCTCAGGTGTTGTTTCTGAAAGAGCCGCATAAATACCCCCGGTGTGAAACCATTGTGCGCCTTCCTCTTTAAATATCCTCTTCCAGTTGACATCTCCTCTTTTCAGCTGAGAGGCCGCAGTATGACCTCGATCATATTCGGTTTTTGCACTCCTTACGCCATAACCCTTTTCTGTCCAGTTTAATCCGGTGCGAGCCTGTCTACCTACGCCATCAAAAGGAACCCAGACTACATGGCTTAAATCAACCCCCCCCTGCATCATCAAATCTTCACATAAGTGTCCACTCTCACAATCCGGAAGTGCCGTCACTACGGCAGTATTCAGCCCGAACACCTTCTTAAGGGCCCTGGTCACATTGTATTCTCCGCCCCCTTCGGAGGCAATAAAAGTTCTCCCAGTTCTGACCCTTCCCTCGTTAGGATTTAACCTGATCATAACCTCTCCCAGAGAAACTGCCGCATATTTACAATCTTCTTTTGGTCTAAGACGCAGTTCAGCCATTTTCCTCCTTCCTTTCAATCGTTACTTATCTATTCTTACTTCTGGACGCTCTTTAAGCATCCACTGGGTATGGAATACTCCATCCTCATCGATCCTCCGGTAAGTGTGAGCTCCAAAGTAATCCCTTTGTGCCTGGATGAGGTTTGCCGGCAGCCTGGCGGTTCTATAGCTGTCAAAATAAGCCAGTGCCGAGCTGAAGGCAGGTACCGGTATACCTAAATCTATGGCGGTAATGACAACCCTACGCCACTTATCCTGGGCTCGTTCAACTACCTCTTTAAAGTAGGGGTCTAATAACAAGTTGGTCAGATTCGGGTCCCGAGTGAAAGCCTCATTTATCTCCTGAAGAAATCTGGCCCGGATAACACAACCACCCCTCCAGATCATACTGATCTTGCCCAGGTTAAGATCCCAGCCATATTCTTTCCCGGCTTCTTTCATCAGAGCAAAGCCCTGAGCATAGCTACAGATCTTAGCAGCGTACAAAGCTTCTTCAATTGCCTCCAGTAAATCGGCTTTGTTACCTTGGTACTTTCTCATCGGACCTTCAATGACTTTTGCTGCTTGAATCCGCTCGTCTTTGATGGCTGAGATGCATCTGCCAAAGACTGCCTCTGCAATAGTGGGTGCCGGTACCCCTAAATCCAGCGCTGATTGACTGGTCCATTTGCCGGTGCCTTTTTGGGCGGCTTCATCGAGAATCATCTCCACCAGAGGATTTCCCGTCTTCTCTATCTGAGCGAAGATATCGGCAGTAATTTCAATAAGATATGAATTGAGCTTACCTTGATTCCATTGGGAAAATATTTGGTGCAGCTCTTCAGCATTCATCCCCAAGGCATTTTTCATCAAATTATATGCTTCAGAGATAAGTTGCATATCCCCATATTCAATACCATTATGAGTCATCTTAACGTAGTGGCCGGCACCATCGGGGCTAATATAAGAACAACAGGGAATGCCGTCAACCTGGCCAGCTATTTTGGTAAAGATTGGTTCAACCAAGCGGTAAGCCTCTAGTTGACCGCCAGGCATAATGGCGGGACCCTTTAAGGCTCCTTCTTCACCACCGCTGATCCCCGTACCAATATAGAGGATATTCTTTTCGGCAAGGTAACTGCTCCGTCGGATGGTATCTTTAAAGAATGAATTGCCCCCATCGATAATTAGATCACCGGGATCTAAAAGAGGGAGGAGTTTGCCGATAAAATCATCTACCGGTTGACCTGCCTTAACCATCAACATTATTTTCCTGGGACTTTCCAGAGCCTTAACTAATTCTTCTATGGCATGGGTTCCAACTATATTCTTTCCTTTAGCTTTACCTTCCAAGAACTTATCCACCTTTTCCACAGTTCTATTATAAACTGCCACCCAATATCCGTGTTTTTCCATATTTAGAACCAGATTTTCACCCATGACAGCCAGCCCTATAAGTCCTAGATCACATTTTCCCATCTCAGATCCTCCCTTTCTGATTGGCAAAATCTCTTAGCAAGACTTTCTCATAATATAAATAGCTTTCAAAAGTAAAACTCTCGTTCTGATTTACACATTTACCGATTTATGGTAGATATTTTTCCTGAAAAGTCAAACTTTCAAAGCTTTGTCACCCACCTATGCTGAGGATCCTCCCTTACTTTCATAATCCGCTTTTCTCCTGCTAAAACCCAGAGATAGTAGAGCTTATAGCCTGCGGCAGCCACCACGGGATGGTATCCTTTGGGAATCAATACCACATCATTGTTTTCCACCACATACACTTCATCCAATTGTTTATCAGCCGAGTAAATTCTCTGGATTCCAAATCCCTGCTCAGGATAGACTTTGTAAAAGTAAACTTCCTCCAGTTTTGCCTCCTGAGGCAGGTTATCTTCATCATGCTTATGAGGAGGATAACTAGACCACTGTCCTGGCTCATTGAAAGTTTCACCTACCAATAGAGTCTCTGTCCCAATATTATTCACCATAATGTTGTGGATCTCTCGACAGTAATTATCCTTACCGCGTTTTTCTATCTTTACCTGATTTGGTTTAATTAAGACTGGATTTCCTCTCTTTTTAGCTGGAGCAGTAATGATAGCTACCTCCAGAGAGCTTTTGGCGATTATTCGGTATCCATTACCGACTGGTATATAAAGAGCAGTAGCTGGACCCTCAAAAACAGTTTCTCGATCTCCTATTTTCAAGAAGTGCTCCGAACCACAGAAAATATCACAGTTGCCACCCAGGATTACTAAGGCAGCTTCTCGACCATTAAGTGCAGGTTCCTCAAATTTTTCCTCTTTTTTTAGCCTTAGAATCCCCAGGTGAATCAACCTGACCTTTTCTTTTCCCTCAATAATAGAAACATATCCTTTCTCCAACTTCTCTCGGATCTTTAGATTCAACTTTCTCCTCCTTTATTTCTCATTATATTTAACCCTTTAATCCAGTTACAGCAATCCCTGATCTATGAATAAAATTATGTAAATTCTTTTCGATATTCTTCTACCGTATAATAGACAGTGGCAATATTTCTATCAGGTGTGTCAGAGCTCATATTGATACAGCAAAATCCAACCTTATGTGGATCACCAGCTTCTTTAAGCATCCTAATCACATCTTTTTTTACTTCTTCTGGCGTCGCTGTGCGAAGTTTCACAGGATCATAGCGAAGGTTGAAGAAAGCATCAGGCAGTTTTTTGCGACAGAGGGATATATCAGACCCCCACCCTACATCAAAGAAACATACATTGGGGACCTTGGCATATCCATCTGCATGAAGATGCAAATTAGGACCATCGTGATGAATCCCGTATGGCTGTAGTGCTTTGGAAAGTTTGATATCGTGCTCTAAAAGAAATCTTTCATACATCGTAGGGGAAATCATTGCCACAGTACAATTAGAATGTAAATTGATTCTACGATCTACATATTTTACCGCCCGGTTTACCGAAATTGATGACGTCCCCGTTTCTCCACGTATATAGTTAACAAAATCTACGATCGTTTTAGTTATAAATCTAAAAATTCTTCTTGCCCTGTCTGGATTTTGCATCATGTCAATAAAAATCGTGGAACCTCGGATGTCCAGAGCTACGTTCAAAACTCCTTGCCAATTAATATCTCCCATTGCATACCCAAATCGATTCTTTAACTTATCAACAAATTTCACTACTTGTTTAAAAACAGCATTTTCTCTTAAGTTAATTGGCTCGAGGGTATCCGCTTCTTCATCAGATATCATCTTAGGCAAAACCTCAGGTGATGCTCCTTTATAATATTTAATCTCACAGCCAAACATTTCTGATATTATATATCCTGCCGCTAAATAGGTTGGTCCAATGCACGGTCGTGGTTCAGGATGTTCATCACTTATACCCAAATCACCAAAACGCTCAAAAAGGATTTTACCCATCTCCCTATCAGCTTCCACTCGAACGTCAGGATTGTAAAAAAAGTCTTTTTCGAAAGTTAAGCCATAATTCTGATACCACCAATCGGGGTGAAACACAAATGTTACTGGTAAAAAAGTTTTAGATTTAATCGCTTTGCCTCAAAGGAATTGATTAATGAATACAAATTACACAGAGACCAATCTTCCCCTATAAAACCCCAGCTTCTTCAAACATGGCAAGAACATTTTCCAAGGGTATATCATTATCTATTTCACTGGATGATCCTATAAAGTAACCGTATTTTGCCTTATCTATGCTTTCCCTTACGGTTTTTCTTATTTTTTCAGGAGCCCCTCTTGGGAGAAGCTCACTACAGTCTATTCCCCCAATTAAAACCAACTTTGGATATCTTTTTCTTAGCTT